>NZ_JAVDQG010000006.1 GCF_031454155.1 Desmospora profundinema | reverse complement strand
TGGTCGCTTTCCGCTTCCCCCCAATCATCCAGCTTCCACAAGTCCTCATAGGGAGTGGCTTGTCGACGAGTTGGATGCTTTTCTTCTTTCTTCTGTATCCGTGGTTTTTGGATCAGGCTGGGGTCCACATGTTCCTGAATCGCCAACACATGATCCAAAAATTGCTCTACCTTTTTCTTTCCATATTCCAGCTCATATTGGCGAATCCGTTCCGCACTGGCGGCCATACTCTCCACCATGTCCCGGGACGTATTGGAAAAGCGGGCGTTGTTTTTGAAAAAATCACAGTGAGCCAATACGTGGGCGGCAATCAGTTTATTTTGGATCAGGCTGTTTCCTTTCAATAAAAAGGCGTAACAGGGGTTGGAATTGATCACCAATTCATAGATGCGACTCAGGTTTAAGTCGTACTGCATTTTCATCCGATGAAACGCCTTGCCAAAACTCCAATGAGAAAAACGGGTCGGCATGCCATAAGCGCCGAAGGTGTAGATGATATCGGCAGGGCATATTTCGTATCGCATCGGATAAAAATCGAGACCGAAACCTTTGGCCACTTCCGTGATCTCCGCAATCGAACGCTCCAACTCTTTCCGCTCGTCGGCCATATTGCCTCTCCCCCTCCCAAAACCATCTTATCCTAGCATACGCCGCTCTCCTTGCCGGGTTGTCGGGAAAAGCCCCTTTTTCACGGCACAAAAAAAGCATCGGGGGTAAATCCCAGATGCCCGACAAACAGATAAGTATTCAACTTTGACTACCCTTGTAGCTGAAGCTCTTTTTCTATTCCGTCCGGACCATGGGATTCCGTGAGTTGCCAGACCTCACCTTGTTCCCGGATAACGATGCGATCCTCCTTCGGACCGGCGGCCGCTACCAACCGCCGGAGCGGTTCGTCCACCGGCTCCTGCGACAAAACAAATGTATTCCAATGAATGGGAACCACATGACGGGCACCCGCTTCCTGGGCCATCTGCCAAGCCTGCTCCGGGGTGCAATGGGAGCGCTGAAACGAATCAGGAGCGTACGCCCCGATGGGCACCAGCATCAAGTCGAGCGGACCAAATAAACGTAACTGTTTTAACTTCGGGGTATAGGCCGTATCGCCGGGGAAAGCGATTCGGCGGCCGTCTTTCTCGATCAGATAACCGGTGTACCCATAATCGTTGTTCCAGGGGTAGCGATTTCCCCAATGCCGGACGGGAAAAGCGGTAACGGTAAGACCGGCCCCCAAGTCGACCGATTCGTTTTCATCCAGTTCGATCACTTCTCCGAAGGGGTAAGACCGAAGCAACCCCTTCGTCCCTCTCGGCATCACCACTCGGGTTTCCGGACGGGCCAGCGTACGCAGGGAAGGAAGATCCAGATGATCCATATGAGCGTGGGAAAGCAAAATCAGATCCACCTCCCCCACGCTCTTTCCATCTAAGGCCGGAGGTGTAAAGCGCTTGGGTCCAAGCGTCCACCGGGGGAGCAGTTGAATCCCCACCCTTTCGCTAAACACCGGGTCGGTCAGGATCCGGATCCCCTTTACATTCAGATACACGGTAGCGTGTCCCACCCATGTAACCGTGATCGCATCATCCCGAAATCCCGTCACATCCGGATGATTTCGGATTTCTCGCCAATCCGGGTGAGGCAGCTTCCGCCGATAGGACCAGATAAGCCATGTCAGCCCCCCTATCATGAACAGCAGACTTACGCCAACCATAATCATCAAACCAAGCATCCCGTCTTTTCCTCCTGTTCTTTCGCCCATGCATTCCCCATCGGACGAAAAACATTCCAATCCCTTTTATATTAACCACTTGATCCCGATCCCCACAATCATCCTGCATTAATCACACCTAATCTTCACAACCCGTTCAACAATCCTATCCCTTTGACCAGATCACCGTACTCCCAGGAAATGATCCCGTGAAATGATAAGATTCGGTGGACAGAAAAGGGATTTTGATGCGATTATATAGAATGGAGATTTTACCCACTCTTTATGGATATCTGTTCGTCATCTGCCGCTCAAGGGGAGATCGAAATTGATTCAACCCACCGTCAATCCAAAGTTGCAAAAGTGGTTTAACTGTTACATCCGGTGGTTTTTATTGCGGCGTTATTTTGCGTTCATCGGACGGATCGGATCGATTGATGTGGAACCGGACGTCCCCGTTCTGTACATGATGAACCATAGCTCATGGTGGGACCGTACCCTCGTCTGCCACGCCATTCAACAGGAAAAGAGCGGTACCCACTATCTGATGATGGATGATCCGGCAATCAAGAGCCTTCCCTTCTTACGCAAACTTGGAACGTTTCCCATGGGTTTAACTTCGTCCACCGGGGAATCCATTCAGTACGCGGTCCAATCCCTTCGACAGGGAAAGCGGGTTTGGCTATTTCCACAAGGAGAGATTCAGCACCTGGATCAACGTCCCTTGGTATTTCAATCGAAAGTGGGGTCCATCCTGCAAGAGTGTCCCCAAACCCGTGTGATGCCTGTCACCTTACAGTATCACTGGGGGTTGAGCCGAAAGCAGGAAGCCACCTTCTGGTTTGGTGATCTGTTGGGATTGGAGTGGTCCACCCTGACTCAGCGGGAAATTGTTCGATACCTGGAGGTGCGATTGGAAAAGCAATTGGACGAACACAAATCCCTAATCTTGTCACAACCGGTCGGAACACGGAAGGGATTCGTCCCCATACAAAAAGGTAAGTAATGAGAAACCGGGAATGATTGTACACAAAGGATAACCTGCACAGGAAATGGGGAACGTCAGACAAAAGAATACTGTAAGATTTAATTCGACCATAACTGGAACCGAAGAAGAAATCACCTGAGAACAGTCTGATGAGATGACAAGCCTGCTGAAAGGAAACCAACCATGCCTAACCACAAACAAGCAACGGACAAACGAAAAGCGGAGCACATCGATATCGTCCTAAACCGTGACGTGGAAGGAAAATCCATTACGACCGGCCTGGAGCGCTACCGTTTTCGACACCAAGCCCTGCCGGAGGTGGATTTTGATGATATCGACCTATCCACCTCCTTTTTAGGACACCACTTGAAAGCACCATTTCTGGTGAGCTCCATGACAGGCGGAACCGAAGAAGCGGGCCAGATCAACCGAAACCTGGCCCAAGCGGCGGAAGCTCGTGGCTGGGCCCTGGGATTGGGCTCCGGCCGTGCTGCCGTGGAACACCCGGAGTTAGCCCGCACCTTCGATGTACGCTCCCATGCTCCCACCATCCCCATCCTGGCCAACCTGGGTGCCGTTCAGCTTAATTACGGCTACGGAATCGCCGAATGCCAACGAGTGGTGGAATTGACCCAAGCCGATGCCCTCATCCTGCATCTCAACAGTATGCAAGAGGTGTTCCAACCGGAAGGGAACACCCGTTTTTCGCGGCTGCTGGAGAAGATCGAAGCGATCTGCAGCAAATTGGAAGTCCCGGTAGGTGTCAAGGAAGTCGGAATGGGAATCGACGGCGATACCGCCTGCCGACTGTGGGACGCAGGGGCCGCTTTCATCGATGTAGCCGGGGCAGGCGGCACATCCTGGATTCAAGTGGAGAAATACCGCTCCCCCGACCCTCTCGTACGCCAAGCGGCGGAAGCTTTCCGGGACTGGGGGCTCCCCACCGCCGCCTGCATCCGGGAAGCCCGTACCCTCAAACGCGACACTCCCCTGATCGCCAGCGGCGGCCTTCTTGACGGTGTCGATGGAGCCAAATGCCTCGCATTGGGGGCCAACCTGGCCGGTTTCGGCCGTTCGCTCCTCCACGCCGCCGTCCAACCCACTCCGGAAGCAATCAGTCGACAGCTGGAACAAATTGAATGGGAATGTAAAACCGCGATGTTTGGAATTGGGGTTACCGATATGAAAGGATTGCAGGAAACGGAACGGTTAGTGGAAATCTGAAAATAAAAGGGATCCCCATCCGTCCAGCTTGAACGGATGGGGATGGGTTTCGAGCGATATGACTACTTCGGCACGGTAACCGTAATCGTTTTTTGCGTTTCGTTCCCCGCCGCGTCGGTTACCTTCAGGACGATGTCATGTTTTCCGGGTTTTAGGGCCTCCTCCGGAAACTCGTACTCAAATGACAGTTCCTCTTCCCACTCATAGAAATTCATCACAGGGATGGACGTCCACGTTTGATGACGCTTCCCTTTCTTTTTCCAGCTCATTTCCACTGGAGCGGCACCTTCACCGTACCACTTGATCAGGTCCATGATTTCTTCCCGCAGGACCAGATCCTGAATCGTTCCGCTGATGACCGGTTTGTTGAACTTTTTCTTAATGGTAAGATTCGGCGGTTCCCGGTCCAGCACGGCGGGAAAGAAGGTCGATTCCTCCCTGTCGCGGTTTTGGACCCCGATATTTACCCAATAGAGGCTATCGGAAACCGTTTTTTTCTTGTGGTCTGTTCCATCCCAGAGGACGCTGGTCAAACCGGCATCGGGATGGTCCTCACTACGGAGCAGGTGTTGTTTCCCCTCCGGACTCAGCTCCACCGCATACAGATCCAAGGATTCCGGCTGCACCGGCAGATAATAGGAGATCAACGCCGTATCCTGTTTTCCGTCCCCATTGGGGGAAAACAGCATCGGGCTGATGGAAAACCCATTCACCAGCGGGTATCCCTTCGGGTCCACCAGCACCGTAAAGGGAAGACGCATCGATTTTTTGCCGTCCTTCAAGGTGAGAACTCCGCTGTAAGTTCCCCGTTTCAGACTGGTGTCCACTTTCATGGTGATAGGCAGTTCCGCAGAACGGTTTGCGTTCACCGTGAACCGGTTTGGAACTTCCACTTGGATTTTGCTTTTCCCTTTTTCCAGTGACACGTGGGTCCGGTAGGTCTTTTTCTTGTTGCTTACATTTTTCACTTCTGCGGTACGGCTTATTTCCGCCACACCGGAGTTGGGCTGCAGCAACCCGAAACTCAGGTTGGAGGGGACGATCAGCGTTTCCGCTTGGATGGCCTTCGGAATCTGAATCATCCCGGCCCCTTGGGTCAGAACGGGATAGCGCTTGTTATCCACATTCTTTAAAGGCTGAGCATGGTTGGCCAGAGAAGCTTTTACGTCCCTTGGTTTCCAGTTGGGATGCTTTTGCTTGATCAGCGCGGCAGCTCCAGCTACATGAGGAGCGGCCATACTGGTCCCGGATCCGGCCATATGGCCCCCGCCGGGAATGGTACTCACAATGTCAACCCCAGGTGCCACCACATCGGGTTTTATCTCCCAGGAACCAGCCACAGGACCTTCGGAGCTGAACCCGGCCATAAACGTACCCGCAATCCCATCCAGGTTCACCCGGGTGGTGCCGTTTTTCAGCTGTTCTTTCATGTAAAGACCGTTTTCGTGAGTCGTCAGTGCCAGCGGAGCAAGCGGGGATATCTCCTCCCGCATGCCCTTCAGCCAGCCATTCTCTTTGTCGTCATAGATGATCAAGGCTGCTGCACCGGCCGCTTTGGCGTTGCGAGCCTTGATTGCCATCTCCACACTGCCCCACTGGGCCAAAGCCACTTTCCCTTTGGCATTTACTTTACGAAAATCGGAAGCGCTGCCGAAGCGAACGTCCACCATTTCCCATTCACCCTTGGGAAAAGCGGGTGTTTGCGTCAAGTGTTTCAATACAATGGATTTGTCTTCCCCCTGAAAAGTCAGCCGGGGATGCTCCATCTCTTTGGTAGAGGCACCGACGGAAATGGCTTCCCGGGAGGTTGCCGGCGTACCCACCGTCCATTCGCCGGGGCCGTCGTTGCCGTTGGCCACCACCGGCAACGATCCGGCCATCGCGGCTACATCCATCGCCCATGCCATGGGGTCTTCCGGTGAGTTGATCGGAGCACCCAGGGAGAGGTTCATGATATCGGCACCATCGCGAACCGCCTGTTCCACGCCCGCCAGGACATCGTCGGTCGTGCCGAAACCGAATTCATCCAACACCCGGTAGGCCAGGATGGACGCATCCGGCGCCACCCCTTTAATCTCGCCGTCCGCCGCAATGGTCCCCGCTACATGGGTTCCGTGTCCCTCCTCGTCCATGGGATCGTCGTCATCATTGACGAAGTCATATCCCCCGATCACTTTCCCTTTCAAGTCAGGATGCTCTCCATCCACACCCGTATCGATCACGGCCACGCGGACGCCTTTCCCGGTGACAGCCCGTCCTTGACGGTCTTTCATCTTCCAGACGTCGGGAGCCCCCACTTGCGGACCGCTCTCATTCATCGTTTTGTGGTACTTCACCACCGGATAGATTCGCTTTACATTCGGCATCTCCGCCAGCTTTTTCACGTCCTGGCCTTCCAGGGAGACCGCCGCTCCGGCAAAAACGGTATCATACTTTTGTTCCACCTTGGCTTTTGGGATTGCCTTTTCCACTTGCCGGACCCAATCCCGTTGTTCCTGTTGCAACTGCTTGCGATACCCTTTTTTCTTCCCTTTCGCCTTCGCCGGGGTCGATTCCACCACAGCAACAGGAGGAGCCGTCATTTCCACGATGACTGTGGATCGCTTCCCTTTACGGGTGTCCACCCCTTTGACGATCTTGGCTTCCACCACCTGCTTTTTGACTGTTTCCGGTTTTACCTGATTCTCCTTTGCCGCATCGACAGGCACCTGGAATGATGTGCCCATCCCCGCCAATACCAACAACGCACTAAGCGCAATCGACCAAAATCTCTTCACCGGTTTCCCTCCATCGAAATGTAATTTAACACGGTCTAACATTTCGATCTTTTTCCTCTATTCCCTCTATTTTCATTGTAAATATTTGTAGAACATTCACACTCTATCTGTCATCTTTTTCTTTTTTTAGCAGAAAACAAAACCCGGTTCGACACGTATGACTGCTGTCAAGATCAACCAAAAAAGATGGCGGATCATATCCGCCATCAGGTTGCTGATAAACCTTTTATGAAAGGAAGAGAGGACCGATTTTCGGTGTAGCGCCCTTTGACCGACTGGCCGCGGAGCCGATTCAGAGAAAGCGGAACGAACTGCCCTTCGTCGATGAAAGGGAAAGAGGCGAAAGACGGAAATTCGAGCACCGGGCTCCCTACGTCCAATCTTTTTTCCTCCAACTCCACCAGCCCAAAGCATATAACATAACTCCCGGCATTCCCACCCAAACCAGGATCTCTTCCCATGCCTGATGAGCCAACAACCGAAAGGTCTCTTGTGCGGGAAAGAGATAGATGACAGACTGATCCGACACATACAGAGAGCCTACCAAAACCACGATATAGCTGATAAAGGCGACCACCGGATTGGGAGACCAAACTCCGATCAAGGTGCACAAACCCATCAATGTAAGCAACACGAGAAACAAGACCCCGAAAAAAGCGGCATGATAGAAAAATGCCTCCCCGACGCCATAGGAATCCCCTCCCTCGAAGTAGAAAGTGGTCTGGTTCACGGCAGGGAGTGTCAGCCATCCGTATACAGACCCGGCCCCGTAGGCGATCAGCAAAAGGGTTAGAATCCATCCGCACTGGGTGATCCATTTTGCCAGGAGCAAGGAACCCCGTTTCTGCGGGCGTAGTAATACCAAACGGTAAGCGCCGGATGCCGTCTCTCCGTTGAAACTGTCCACCATCAGCATCGGAACAAAGATGAATACCAGCAATAGGGAAAGCTCCCGCATGAGGAAAAGCGGAAAGTTAAGCGTGTGAAGAGAAGTGGTTTCATCCAGAGTGTAAAAGCCGATTCCAAACTGGGAAACGAACCATGCGACACTTAGAGCAAGCACAGGAAACAACACCGCAATCCAGCGCGTCTTTTTTCGCGCCCAAATCCGTTCCCACTCACTGACTACCAAATTATTCATCAGCCTCCTCTCCCCTTTAGTCCCAATGCTCGCGCCGGGCGGCCGCAATACCGTTTCCCACTGCTGTAAATAAGATCACCCCTGTCAACACGCCGATAATGATTCCGTTAAATGAATTCGGTTCTCCCAACAGCAGGGCGATACCCATATGTTGAACCTGTGTGAGAGAGAGGAAGTCCCAAACCGGATTGATCGGCGGGTCCAATCCAATAGAAAAACGGGCCAACACTTCCGGGTAGGCAAACGATGCCAACAGAAACCCGACCCCTGCCCCCATGGCTCCCGTCAAGGTCTTCGCATGAAGGGCGATTGCCATCCATATCCCTCCCATCGCCATCAGCGTGAGAAACGCCAACACATAATACCCACATACATACCCAATCGCACCCGCCACCGGTACGGGATTTTCGTAGTAAAACAATCGCGGCTCTTCTGGTACGGAAAACATCACCCCTCCCACCAGCGCACCGGTAAATCCGTACGCAAACAGGAACAGTGCCATCGTCCCCATGATTACCACCCATTTTGCCCCGATGATGTGGGCAAAAGAGACCGGACGCAACAAGATCATACGCAGCTGGCCGTTTCGCCACTCCTGAGTAATCGAAAGGACGCACCACATCAACAGGAGTACATTCATCACGACGATCAACATCTCCACCAACGCCAACACCGGAAAATTAAAAGCGGTGGCGTATTCGGGATCCGTAACCGGCAATACCACATTCCTCCCTGTCGCATAGCGGGCAGAAACGACTACCAACAGCGGGATCAGCAAAAATGGAATCCAGGTGGTTTTCCGCAGCCACTGCCGCTCCCATTCACTCTGAATCAACGCCATCATGGGGCCATCATCTCGATAAATACTTCTTCCAAACGGCGTTCCCGCTTCTCCAATCCCAACACCAAAATCCCCTCTGCCTGTAAACGCCGGTTTACCGCTTCCGCCTCTTCTTCATTCATCTCCACCTGAAACGTATCCGCTCCCACCCTGTTCCCCAACAACCCGTTGGGAAGAGCTTCCAGCGCTCTTTCCACCTCCGTTACCCGGTACACCCACATGGGAGGGCCATGCAGTTCATCCGTCCGCCCTTTCCACACCAGAGATCCTTGGCGAATCATCACCAACCGATCACACACTTGCTGAATCTCGTCCAGAAGATGGCTGGAGATCAGAAAGGTGAGCCCGCGCTCCTTGCGCAGCTGCAAAATCTGTTTCCGTAAAAATTGCATGCCCATGGGGTCAAGACCATTTGCCGGTTCATCCAGAATGACGATCCGCGGCTCTCCTAGCAGTGCCTGAGCGATCCCCAACCTTTGCTTCATCCCCAATGAATAAGTGGAAATACGATCATTCGCCCGGTCGGACAACCCAACCTGCTCCAGCGCTTCTTCCACCCGGGACCGGCGTGCCTTAGAACTAAGCTCAGGATGTAGTCGGGCCAGGTTGACCAAAGCTTGCCGACCCGTCAAATAAGAGAAAAAGATAGGCGACTCCACGATCGCCCCGATCTGCGAGAGTGCCTGTACACGATCATTCCGCACCGAATGGCCGGCTATTCGCACATCCCCTTCCGTCGGCTTGATCAGCCCGGCCATTATGCGGATCAAGGTGGTCTTCCCCGCACCGTTGGGACCGAGAAACCCGCAAATATCCCCTTCTTCCACCTCAAATGAAACTTGATTTACCAATGCTCGGCTACGCACCCGTTTCACCACACGATCCACTTCCAACGCCATGGTCCGCTTTCCCATCGTTATCGCCTCCTTCCTCCTCCAGTCTAGCGGGCAGTCTGAAAGTCTCCTATCGATAAAGCTTACAATCCCGCCGGCAACCTTACAGTTTTGCAAGGGTAAGCAAATAAAAAACGCCCTCCTGGGCGTCAGCCTGCCATCCTTTCTCCTTCCTCTCGCTTTTCTTCCACCCACCAGACGAATTTCCCCCACAGATACAGATACAACAGCCACCACAGACCTGTTTGAAGTAAAAAGACGAGTGTCACCGTTGCGACGGTTACACCGGGAAACAGTGAATCAAAAAATCGGTTAATGAGCCATACATATCCGCCTGTCAACAGCCATGGCAACGTAAATAGCAATCTCACTTCCCATTGGATAATCCGCCAGCGCTGTTTGCCGGTCACTCCCCACTCTCCCAGCAGTCGCCAGCGCTCCGGTTCCCGCATCACCCCTTGACGCAGACGAAAGGTTAGCAGAGTGGCGGAAGCCAAGAAGAACAAAAGACTCAAGAACAGACTGAGAAACATCATCGGCGCAGACGCCTGGCGTATACTTTCCCTTCCCTGTACCGGCGTATCCGCCAGCTGGCCCTCTTTCTGCCATTGGCTTTCCAATCGTTCCACGGCGCCAGCGCTCTTCTTCCATGGGGATGCCTGCCAACCGTATATCCAACGCCGCTCCTTTCGAAATTGCTCCCACGCCTCTCGAAAATCCGACTCCGCCATCACCAGCAGCCATTCCGTCCGGGGATGTTGATTGAACACGCGGACATCCGACCTCTGGATCACATCCAGATTCCACGATTCTGCTCCCACGTGCACGGAGATCGTATCCTCTACTCCCGTTTTGGGTTCTCCTTCAAAGGGAAACACATGCACCCCTTCTCCCGGCCGCACTTGAAACGGTTCATGACTCCAGAGGCGTAACAGGCGGTTGAAATCCCGGGACGACACCAACGTGTAATCGATCTCCCCTATCGTAGCCGTCAACATCGGCAGCGACATTTTTTGTTGCACCGACAGCCCTTCATCGGCCAACACACGTTCCACTTCCTGTGCCGGTTCTTTCCCGGCCGCTCCCACCACCTGTATCGTCCAGGGATTTTGTTGCCTAGCCATTTGGTCGGCCTGTCCCCAAAAGACGAAACAGACACTTCCCATTCCCACTGCCGCTGCCATCATCCATGCAACCAGTGTCAACAGCCGGGCATCCCGGGGCCAATCGTGGCGCAAACGGGGAAGCAGCAACCAAAAGGATGGGTTCCGAAGTAGAAAGGGCCGTACGCGAACCCGCTCCAACATCCAGGCTCCGCCATAACGCAGCAGCCCGTACCCCCCGAGTACCGCGGACAATACAATCACGGGCAAACGTGGAATCCACTCCGTCCAGGTTTGTATGTCCGTCCACCACCCCAGCCCTCCCACACAAACCAAGGAGATAACCACTCCCACCCCGTGTGGGATTCGTATCCGAAAGAAACGCTTCAAAGGAGTCCGATCCCGGATCAGACGCCGCCGCACCCGCCACGTCGCCCCGGCGAACAACAATGCGAACATCGCCGTCGTCCATAGGGCAGCGTTCCAGGAAAGATGGATCGACAGCGTTTCCGGTAGAAACAAGACAAAGGAAATTCCCACATAAAACAGAGGAGTCAACAGGACTCCTCCAGCCATTCCAGCCAGGATCGATCCCCCGGCCAAAAACCCGTTTTCCCACAGCAGGATGCGGGTAAAGTCGCCCGCTCCCATCCCCAACGCACGCAACAGTTCCCATTCTTCCTTCCGTTCTCGGTAAAAACGATGATGGGATAAGCCAATAAAGCCGGCTGCAAAGACAATCAGCAGAAAAAGCGCTGTGATAAAAAAAGCCTGGTGGTGATCTGAAACCAGCTCCGGATGAAGCAATATCTGTAGACAGAGAAAAAACAGAGCCACGGCAAGAGTGCAACTGAATAGATAAGCCGTCAGGTCCCGTCGGTGATGACGCACATTACGAAAGGCCCATTCCTTCCAAGTCAAGGCGCTCTCCTCCCATCGCGGAAACCACGGTCAGGATCCGCCGTAAAAAGTCCTGCCGATCCTCTCCGCGCCGAATCTCGGTCATCAGAGTGCCGTCCCGGATAAACAACACTCGTTCACAACGGCTGGCCGCCACCGGATCATGGGTGACCATTAGAATCGCGCTGCCGTATTCTTGGCGCAAGGTATCCATCGCCGAGAGCAACGCGCGGGACGCCTTGGAATCCAAGTTGCCCGTCGGTTCATCCGCTAACACGAGATCCGGGCGGTGAATCATGGCGCGAATGGCGGCCGCCCGCTGTTTCTCCCCGCCGGAAGCGTGACGGGGATAGCGATGCCACCCGTTCTCTAAACCCAAGGCGGCTGCCATCGCATCGCTTCGTTCCTGCATCACCGACGGATCTTCCCCTGCCAGCACCAAGGGCAGCCACGTGTTTTCCCGCAGGGTTAACGCTTCCAACAGCCGAAAGTCTTGGAAGATGAAACCCAAGTGACAGCGTCGAAAATGAGCACGCTCCTCAGGGGACAGAGCCGTCAACTCCCGCCCCCGAAACCACAGCTCCCCCGATGTGGGAAGATCCAGCGTGCCCAGCATCCGGAGAAGGGACGTCTTCCCGCTCCCCGACGGACCCATGACGCCTACCCATTCGCCGGGATGGATGGACAGGTGAAACCCGTTCACCGCCCGCTGCGGCGGCATCCCCCCCTCACCCCCGTATATCTTCGTAAGGAGCCTTGCTTCCAACATGATTTCTCTCCTCTCCTGTCTCACCCATTTAGATCCGCCCTTCGATAGGTCACACGGACGCTCGTCCCGCCCTCGGGAGGGGATTGGATTTGAATCTCGTGACCGAGCGCGTCCACTACCTGTTTGACGAGATAGAGCCCCATCCCGGTGGCTTGGGCAAAGCGACGGCCGTTCTCCCCTGTGAAAAACGGGTCGAACACCCGAGGTAAATCCTGCGGGGGAATCCCCGGGCCTTCGTCCCGGATGGTGAAATGAAGCGCCTCTCCCTCCTTTTGCAGAGAGAGGTGGAGATGTTGGAAGATTCACGGTGCTGCGAGACGTACTTGATCGCATTGTTGAACAATTGGTCCAACACAAAACGATTCCATTTGGAATCCGTATACACCTCCCATGAGCCATCATCTTCTCCCTCCCACCGCGGAAAGAGTCGATGCCGAATCCATTGACGTTTTCGCTCCCCCACCATTCGGTTTACTTCCGCTTTTAAATCGACCCGATCCAGATGAAAGTCGAGGGCAAACTCATCCAGACGGGCCATATGAAGAACCATCTCCAATCCTTGGTCCAGCTTATCCAGTTCTTCTTCCATCTCCGCTCGATATGCGGCGGCATCCGGATGTTGAGCGAGCAGAGAGAGGGCGGACACCGGCGTTTTCATCTGATGCACCCACTGGTTCATAAAATCCAGGTGCCGTTGCTTCTCCGCCTGGGCACGGTGGTGTTCCGCCAAGCGGGCGCGTTCCAGCTGGCGCACGGCATCCCGGATCTGACGCTGAATATAGAGCGGCCCCGTCGGGACCGTGCTCTCCCGCCCCTCAGCCAGGCATTGCAAGGAACGCTCCACCGGCCGCCATCGCAACCAATCCGCTACCAGGAACACCAGCAGCAAGCCGATGGTGATTCCGCCTCCATAGAGCAATGCGAAACCCAACCTGCCGAAATCGACACCCTCCCGGGCAAACCACAGACTGAACCACCCCATCACAAAAAACGTATTTCCCACCACCAACAGAATCCAGCCCAACCGATCCCGCAGAAACCTTCCGACCCCTTCGCTTTTCACCCTCCTCCCTCCAAAATCGAAGAATCCAGCCGATACCCTACTCCGCGATGCGTCTGAACCGCCCCGTCCAGCCCCCAGCGAGCCAGCTTTTTCCGCAGGCGCGTGACGTTAACCGTCAATGTGTTGTCATCCACAAACCGTTGATCATCCCAGAGTGCTTCCAGGCAATCATCCCGGGTCACCACCTGTCCCTGTCGCTCCAACAGCAGCGCCAACAGCTTCCATTCATTTTTGCTTAAGGACTGCCTCTCTCCCTTAAATTCCATCTCCCCCTTGTCCGGCCAAAAGGTAAACGATCCCACTTGAACCATCATGGGCCGATTCTCGGCCGCCGACAGGGAACCATAGGCGCGTCTGAGCAGGGCTTTGATCTTCGCGAGCAGCACATCCAACCGAAACGGCTTCGTCATGTAATCGTCCCCGCCGCTTTCCATGCCGTAGATCTGTTCCATCTCCCCGGAGCGCGCCGACAGAAACAGGATCGGGACCGGTGAATAACGGCGCATCTCCTGACACAGGTGAAAACCGTCTTTGCCGGGGAGGTTCACATCCAAAATCACCAAGTGGGGATCAAATTGCCGCCATTGGGCTTCCACCCGCCCCCAGTCCGTCACCCCCTGAGTGATATAGCCGTAACCCTCCAAATAATCCCGAATCGAATCGGTAATGCGGGCATCGTCTTCTACAACCAATATTCGCTCTTTCATTTGGCACATCTCCATTCCTTTCACCGAAAACCGCCCTAGTACTCCAGTTGCACTTGTACTAGGGCCTGTCTGAACAATCCGTCGGGTGAAATTCCGGGTCGGTATGGCTGGTCTCACATCTCCGCCTCTTATACGTACAATTGGACTCATTTCTTTTCATCACAGTCCACCTAAATCCAATCGCGGCCCTGTCAACCGGCCACCTCCGGAGTTTCTGGCCTCCCACTGCTTTTGACGGCGAGAATCCGGGAAATCAGCAGGAGTTGGAACAACCCCGTCAGCAGCAACAATGCGGCAAGCCCTCCAAACAACACCTGTCCACCGTATGAAACCAGCACCACGCTTCCCAAAACAGGCGCGGTCATTTTGCCCAGACTGAGGTTGATGTCAAATAAGGAGAAATAACGAGCCCGCACCCGGGGTTCCGCCATGATGGAAACCACTTTCTTTAAGCGGGGGGCGAGCAGCATATCGCTCATGGCCCAGAAAAATTCAGCAATCAGAAGGACCCAAAAGAAGGGGGCAAAGCCGTAGATCAACCCATATCCCACCAGCAAAAGATAACCGGCAAAAATGACGTGGGTCGATTTCCAACGCTCACTCCATAAGGTAACCGGCATCTGCAAAACGGCGGTAAGGACTCCTGTCACGGTACGCAAAACTCCATAAACCAGCAAGTAATCGACAAAATGCTCCTTCAGATACAACGGCAGCGTCGAATTCATCTGCATTTCCACCATATAGATCGGAACGGTCAACAAGATTAACAGATATAAGGGCCAATGGGAAGCCAGCCCCAGCAACACGGATTGCTTTGTTTGTACAGTCGACGCTGCATCTGTTCGAGGAAGCGTTTCGGGGATCTTCACATAAACCATCGCCACTGTAAACAATGCAACCATTGCTTCCGCTCCAAAGATAAGAGTCGGATTCAATTGATAGGCGGCGATCCCCAGCAGCGGACCGATGGAGGCACCGATATTGATCGCAATATTGTTGAGGGAATACGCTTCCGTTCGTTTCTCTTCGGGAACCACATCCGCAATCTGTGCATATTCGGCAGGGAGGAACAGGTTGAAGCTTAAGCCGTTCAATGTCAACAACACATAAAAGTGCCACACTTCCGTGGCAAAAATCATTCCGATCAGCACGCAAAACTGCATCAACGGAGCAAACAGAAGCACGGGCCGCCGCCCAAACCGGTCGGATAGGTTGCCTGCCCATAATTTAAAGAACAGAGCAATAAAAGAGGGAAAGCTGATCGCTCCCGCCGCAGCCACGGCGGATGCCCCCAATTGCTCCGTCATATAGATCACCAGATAAGGATACAGCATAAATCCAGTGATACATCGGGACAACGTTAACCAAAAATGAACCCAAACGATGGAATGATATCGGTTCCGTACATTCCTAACCGTGTTCCGGATGCGACCGGTCACCCGGGAGAGGAAGGAAGGTTCTGGTTCCTTATTCACCTAGTCGGTTCCCCTTTATATGTATATTTCGTTGATACTTTTATCTGAATAGATGAATCATTTACAAATTATAACATTCCTCTCCCGGCAACAAAACCCTTACCGTTGTTTTTCTCTTTTTATAGGAAACTTAAAAAACCCTGGCTCCTATAGTAGGAACCAGGGTTTCGTGGCTCGTCCTTCACTTTTCGATTCTGGCCCACTTCAGGGAATATTCCGGTCCGACCGGGTGGCGGAACAGATTCTTCACGTGGGGCTTTTGAATAAACGCCTGAGCTTCATAGTAGAGAGGAGCCACTCCCGCATCCTCTGCTACCACTGCTTCTGCCTGGATCAGATCCGTTTCCCGCCATGCGGGGTCCGGGTTTCCTTTTGCTTTGTGCACCAAGTAATCAAACTGTTGGTTGCCCCAGCGTCCAAAATTGACCGGGCTGACGGAGGTGCCGATTTCCAGGAACGCCATCGGATCATCATAACTGCCGATCCAGCGCACAATGGTCATCTGAAACTGCCCCGCCGCATCCACGGCTACCTTTTGCGATACCGGCTGCGGACTAATTTGAACATCGACTCCCAGGTGGTTTTTCAATTCCTCTTGGATAAAGAGGGCCAAATGGCGGCGTTCGTCATCGTTAACACTCATCACGATGTCGGGCATCCGGCTCAGCTGCTCTTCTTCCAGCCCTTTTTCCAACAACTTTTTAGCCTTGGCCGGATCAAACTCCACATAGTCTTCCGTCTTATCCCGGAATGATTCTCCCTGATGGCTGTGAATGGCAGGCGGTACCATTCCGCCTGCAGGACGGGAGCCGTTTTTCAACAGTTCATTCACCAACTGATCCCGGTTGATGGCCAGATTGAGCGCTTTGCGGATGTTTTTGTTATTGAAGGGAGGCTCCTTTGTGTTAAGCATGATCAGCACCAACGCTCCCCGTTGATGTGTCACCAGTTCCGCACTGTTTCTAAAAGCTTCAAAGGTGACGGCATTGAGGGGCACCACATCCGCTTCATCCGATGTGTACATCCCCAGCGCATCTGTTGCTTTCTTCACAATGTGTGCCCGGACTTCCTCCAGCTGGACCATCTCTTTATCCCAGTAACGGTCGTTCTTTTTCAAGGTGAGTAATTGCTCATGCTTCCAGTCCGACAGGATAAAGGGACCGTTGTACAACCCTTGATCGGCTTCCCTGCCAAATTTCCCCCCGCTCTCTTCTACCTTGTCCTGTCTGACAGGAAGATAGGGAGCGGTGGCGGTCAGTTCCAAAAAGTGCGGGTTGCTTTCTTCCAACCTAACCTCCAATGTGCGGTCATCCAGTGCCTTCACCCCGACTTCATCCGCCGAGATCTGACCTTGCACATACGCGGTTGCGTTTTCAATCGGAAAGAGATGAAACACGGCTGGAGATTTGGTCTCCGGATTCAGTATCCGCTTCCATGCATATTCAAAATCCTGAGCCCGTACCGGCTGCCCGTCGCTCCACTCTGCGTTTTCCCGGATACGAAAGGTGTAGGTCCGTCCGTCCGCGCTTACCTCCGGTGTGTTTTCAGCCATGGCGGGTTCCGGTTTGTTACCCTTGCCCAGCCGCATTAAGCCTTCCATCACATTGTTCAACAGGTTGTAAGAGTTTCCGTCCAACGCGAAAGCACTATCCAGCGTAGGCGGATCAGCATCTATGGTCATATGTAGTACATTTCCGTTTTTGCCGGTGGCCGCCCCTTTCTCCTCTGCACATCCGGATAAAATGCTCACTCCTGCCAATAGAACCACCATTGCCCACAAACCAACACCTCTTATCATGCAAGCCCCTCCTTGCGACCATCCAGCAAGGTCTGTATTTTTTATAAATTACATTAACTCAGAAAAACATAAAAGTGAGAAGAATTCCCTTGACTGTCTGGGGTTTTTCCTTTGAAACAAATCGTACCATTGAAAAAGTCAGCCGTCCACTGGGATCGACTGACTTTTTTGTTCATCTTTCAAGTTTATATGGATCCAATCCCAAAATCTCATCCACTGTCACCAAGTGATAGCCGGATCGCTTCAAGTCCCGGATGATACCCGGAAGGGCACGTACGGTCGCTTCTCGGTCACCGCCTGCGGAATGAAGGAGAACGATGCTGTCCGGCTTTACGCCTTCCCGGACGGAACGTCGAATCTCAGACGGCTTTTTTCCCTGCTTCCAGTCCCAGGTATCCACATCCCACATCACCAGTTCCCAACCCGCTTGTTCCACTGTCGCTTCCTTCCCGCTGATGGCCCCATAGGGAGGGCGCATCAACCGCATCTTCTTCCCGATCACTTGTTCCACTGCGCGATTGGTGGCTATTAACTCCTTTTGAATCTGCTTTTTGCTCAGGCGAGTGAGATCGGAATGGCTCCACGTGTGGTTAGCCACCACGTGCCCCTCCTCATCCATCCGCTTTACCATCTCAGGATAACCCCGCACCATTTGGCCCACAACAAAAAACGTGGCGGGCGCTCCCTCCCGTTTCAGGATGTCCATGATTTCCGGCGTAAACTGGCCGTCAGGACCATCATCAAAAGTGAGGGCCACCCGTTTCTGAATCGGCGAAACCGGATCGAGTTCCGCCTGATCCTGGGGTTTTTTCTTTAATTGCTCGGTGGCGATTTGGGCCGCCAAGGGGGGATCCCGTTCCTCCACCGCTTCCTCGTTTCCACCTTTTTGTCCTTCTACGAGTGTATCCGACGAGAACGGAAAGATCATCCAGAAACCAAACGCCAGTGCGAAAACCCCTAACAGGGTCCCACCCCATCGAAACACCCCGCTCATTCCATCCTCCCCCATAATGTGTCTCTGTGTCGAGGCGAACGGAGATTTGCCGATTGTTGGATTCTTATGTATTCATTCGACAAATCCCGACATGTTCTCATTATAAAGAACGACTCAGGGGAGAAAAACGTTTATTCTCATTTAAAATTGTCCGGTTTTTTTATGGGCAACCCGCCCCATCATTCCACCTTCAACCCATGGGCCCGTGCGAACGAAACGGCCTGAAACCAATCGATTCGCACATCGGTCAGATCCAGATGAACCAGATCCACTCCTTCCAGTTCCGCCCCGTGCAGATCCGCCCCTTTTAGTTGGGCTCCGCTCAACAGGGTGTATGTCAAATTGGCTTCCTGTAAATCGGTATCCCGCAGATCACATTCGGTAAGATCCGCCTCTTGAAAGGAAACGCCCCTAAGATCGCACCCCTTGAAGGAATGATGGCGCAGCAAGGTGTAGGACCAGTCCCCGCCGGCGAGAGTGATTCCAGCCAGATTGGCTTCTTCAAAGGTGGAACCCGTCATCTTGCACTCCACCCACCGGGTCACATACAGGTTGGCAAAAGAAAAAGAACTATTGAGAAAAGCGGTCCCCTGATGCTGGGATCCATTCAGCTTGACATGGCGAAAATCGCAACCCTCAAACACGCAGCCCCGTGTCTCCGCTTCCCGCCAATCCGCCCCCTGGAACCGGCAGCGGACAAAGCGGCATCCCACCAGCTCTTTTTCCGCCCAATCGGTTTCGTCAAAAGATTGATCCACCCATACCCGGTTGGATTCCCGGTTCATCGGTTCACCTCTTCCATCCCCGATTGCTGCATCGCCCATCGGCGGGCGGAGCGAAATACATGCCGGTAATAAGCGAGTCCATGGGGAACCCAATCCTGCCGACTCAGCTGGACAGAGACGGCTGCCATCGAGCCATCCGAAGCCAACCTCCAGCCTTCTCCCCCGATTCGCTCCCGCTTTCCCTCCAGTAACTCCTCCGCTTCCGCCAAAGATACACGGCAGATGGCGGAAACTTCTCCATCGCACAACCGGAACCGTTCCATGGAAAGGGGAGACCAAGCCAAAAAGAGATGGCAGAATTCCCGATCCATCCGCCCTTCTCCCATTTCCATCTCCACCGGCAGGATCCCGATTGGATGAAGATCAGCAGGCATCAATTGCAACCCTAACTCCTCCTCCAATTCCCGCAGCCCCTTTAAGGGCTCTTCTCCCGCCTC
Source organism: Desmospora profundinema (assembly GCF_031454155.1). Classification (GTDB taxonomy): domain Bacteria; phylum Bacillota; class Bacilli; order Thermoactinomycetales; family DSM-45169; genus Desmospora; species Desmospora profundinema. The sequence continues at coordinate 244,939 of NZ_JAVDQG010000006.1, read as the reverse complement.
CAGATGGCCGGCGGCTGTAATGTCCCATAATCCGGGACTTGCTTCTTTGCTTTCATGCCGCTGTTGTATGAGAATAGACAGCTCTGTCTCATGACGCTCCAATAGCCAGCAATGAAATGTGCGATGCCACCACCCCCGCCGATGCACTTCCGTGCGCGTGGCTTGTCCCACGATTTGCCCCTGTTCATCCAGCAGATCCAGCATCTCTTCTGCCATATGCGCATTCTCCTTTTTATCCGATCTGCACCCATCGTATCGCAATCCCCTTTCTTACACGAGGATCGATTGTGGATCGAGCAGAATCCCTTCTCCACTTTTTTTGAGCAACATGAAACTTCTCTGGATCGAAATCGTAGGAAAAGGTGGAACGAAAACACAAGAGGAGGATGGAAACGTGAAACGTCCCTTGATTCACCGAACCGCTATGATCCCTCTTTTTATCTTTCTCTTTCTCGCCACCGGATGCAGCTTGATCCTGGGAGATTCACTCCAGGACAGTCAAGAGTCGCCGAAAAATGAGAAGGACGGCAAAACGGAAGAGGAATCGCAGCAGGAAGCCGCTGCGCCCACACCCCCTCAACCCCATGTTGAATTGGAAGATATTTTGGCTGATGAGGGGATTGGGCGATATGCCGAAGACCGCTATGACAAAGAAAAGGTAAAAAAAGAATTGGATGCGTTGCCGGAAGGCCTCTCTGATGAAGAAATCTACCGAGAATTACTGGCCCTGGTGGGAGAGAGTTACCGCTCTTATATGGATACGTTTGATCAACTGGAGCAGGCCGATTACACCCAAAACTATGGTGAGCTGTCCGTAAACGCACAGGAGGGGGAGCGCCGCAAAAAAGAGGAGAAAAATACCGCCGCCTCCCTCCGGGTGGAAATTCTCCTGGATGCCAGCGGCAGCATGGCCGCAAAAGTAGACGGCGGAGTAAAAATGGACCTTGCCAAAGAGGCAATCCGTGAGTTTGCGGAAAGCCTTCCCGCCGATGCCTCGGTCTCCCTGCGGGTTTACGGTCACGAGGGAAGCAACCAGAAGAATGACCAGGCGCTCTCCTGTAAAAAAACAGAACAGGTCTACTCCCCCGGCCCTTATGACCCCGCCCTCTTTCAAAAAGCGCTTGACCGCTTTAAACCGACGGGTTGGACCCCTCTGGCCGGTGCCATCGAAGCAGCTGAGAAAGATTTATTGCGGGAACCTCGCCCGGAAAAGACCCTGGTCTATATCGTCAGTGACGGAGTGGAAACCTGCGGCGGTGACCCCGCCGAAGCGGCCCGATCCCTTCACCAATCGGATATCGAAGCGGTTGTGAACATCATCGGTTTCGATGTGGACAACCAAGGACAGCAACAGTTAAAGGCCGTAGCCGATGCGGGAGGAGGATCTTATCGAACCGTAAACGACAAACACTCCTTATCGGATGTCATGAAACGGCATGCGGCGGATCTGAACCGTATCAATAACCTCTCCTACGAAGGAGCCGTAAAAAACATCGATGAATCCTACAGTCGAGACAACCAATTGAACAATCAAACTCACTCGGCGATGCTGGAAGCGAGCAAACGAGAACGAGCCCGTATGAACTACGCCTTGAACCATCTGCTAGAGCGGGAGACGATCACGTCGGAAAACTGGATCAAAGTCGGCACTTGGATCGACCGGCAACGGTGGAAAGATATAGGGAATCGAGCCGATAGCCGCTGGCGGAAAGCGGGCAGTCACCTGGACAGTCAATTGCGGGACAATTTTAATCAAGTGCAAAACCAATGGCAAGAAAACGGCCGCAAAATCGATGAACTGGAAAACCGCACACGAGTCCGAATCGGTGGTTACCGCATCGGAAAGGCTCGCATCGGAAATCCCCGAATCCCGAATGTCCGTCATCATTTAAACGCACCCAAACCCGGCACCAAATTAAATGACGACTAGTACTACAGTTGTACTTATAAGGGCAGGCGCAGATGTGAGAAGGGAGGGTGGTGGGATGGCTGCGATCCTTTGCGCTTTTTGCAAGAGATCGAAGACAGCCCACCAGCCCGACCAACCCACGCTCCTATACACTCTTCGTACAAATGCAACTGTAGTACTAGGGCGTGTCTGAACAATCCGTAGGGCGAGATCCGGTCGGTATGGCTGTCTCCGTTTCGTTGCAAAAAGCGCATAGCGAGACCGGGAACGAAGTGAACCAGGTGAGACTTGTGCTCTGTGAGTGCAAAGGCGAACCAAAAGCCAACCCGACCTTCCCTTTTCTCACAGAAAAATGAATGACCAGACAGACCCTAATAGAACCCGCCCATCCTCACGGATGGGCGGGTTCCCTTTTACAGTGATGAACATAACTACTCCCGATTCCGGTTTTTCACGGCACGGGGATCATCGGGGTAGCGCTTCTCAAAGTCCTGGGCCACTTCGTAGAAAAATTGACGTACATCATCGCCGAAGGCCTCGTTGATATAAAAGAGCTGCTCGCCGTTTAACCATTCTACTGTCATATTGGCTCCCTGGGCGAACGCGGCCTGATTGATCGATAAAAAGGTTTCACCGTCTTCCCGGAATGAACCGCTCCATTTAAAGGTTCGCCCCTCTCTTGTTACCGACTCCACCACCAGATCCGGGCCGTATTCCCAATTCTCTACCTGCAGGTTCACTTCTTCCAGATCCGCCCAAGCCACCTTTTTTTGTTTTCCCCACTCCCCCACATCGGAATAAAGAATGCCGTCTTCCATATAAACCTCATACGTGCTTGCAAACACGGTGCCGATCGGTAGCGACACCAAGATCGCCGCCAACATTCCCCCGAGCAACCGGCGTTTTCGCGCCACTTCCAGCCAACACCAGCTTTTAGGAAAAGCAAAAGATGCTCCCCACAGAGCAAATAAGAAAAAATAGAAAATGGCCAAAAACAGCGTTATTCCATGCGGTTCCGTCACAATATCCCCTTCCACACCAAGCTGACCGCCTACAACCAAGGCAAACAAGATATAAACGACGAATCCGGCCAAACCGAACAGCAACCCTATCAGACCGCGAAAGACGTTAGAAAGACATCCTCTCCCAGTTCTCCCCCGCCAAATCCGCTTCGCCTCCTGCTCCGACAACGCTTTTCCATCCTGACGAATCACCACCCACCACGGTTCTTCCGTTCGCGGCAGACAGTAGTACCAATCCCCATCAACCTGTTCGCGGCGGGGCCAGGAAGGGCTCCAACCCGTCGAAGGAAAGTCATTGCGCACCGTACGATCCACTTCATACGGCAATACACTTCGTCCCATAAACGTCCACTGCTCCAATGGTGCCGTCCCCTCCTTTTACCATTTTAATTTTTTAAAAGAATAAATCTATTTTTTAATGTCTTTCATACCAATTCATCCTGCAAAAAGTGTCCGATTACATGGTAAAATATACTCCATTCGTATAAGTGGATGTTTGATTATAATCGGAATGTGGTAGGATTGAAGAGTATGATTTTTTTCATACCATTTTGTAAAATCAAGAAATACGGAAGAGGTGACAAAACGGTTTGAAGTGGATCGAGCAATTTGTTTCCGTTGGTAACGATATCCTGTGGACCTATATCTTAATCGCAGCCTTGCTGGGATTAGGTCTGTACTTTACTTTCCGCTCCAATTTCGTGCAGTTCCGGATGCTGAAAGAGATGATCCGCTTGTTGGGGGAAGGAGCAAAAGCTTCCCCCGGAAAGAAAGGCGTCTCCTCCTTTCAAGCTTTTTGTATCAGTACGGCATCCCGGGTGGGAACCGGCAACCTGGCCGGGGTAGCATTGGCCATCGCCCTCGGTGGACCCGGTGCTGTCTTCTGGATGTGGATGATCGCACTGGTCGGGGCCGCCTCCGGATTTGTGGAAAGCACCCTGGCTCAGATTTACAAGGAGCGCCACGGTGACACCTTCCGCGGCGGCCCCGCCTATTACATGGAAAAAGCCTTGGGAAAACGCTGGATGGGTTTGCTCTTCTCCCTCTTGATGACCTTGTGTTTTGGACTCATCTTCAACTCCGTCCAGGCAAACACCATCAGCCTTGCCTTCCATAATGCCTTTGGCGTGGATCGCCTGTTCATGGGGCTGATTCTGGCAGTTTTGATGGCGATTGTCATTTTTGGGGGAGTGAAACGAATCGCACGTGTCGCCCAGGTGATCGTTCCTGTTATGGCCGTCATTTATATCCTGGTCGCTTTGTTCATCATGGTCACCCACTTCCGGCAGATTCCTGAAGTCTTCGCCCTGATTGTACAAAGCGCTTTCCAACTGGAGGCCGCTGTCGGTGGTGGACTGGGTGCCGCTCTGATGGAAGGGATCCGGCGCGGACTCTTTTCCAACGAAGCGGGGATGGGAAGTGCCCCCAACGCCGCTGCAACCGCCGATGTCAGCCACCCGGTGAAACAAGGTCTGATCCAAACTTTGGGCGTGTTTACGGACACACTGCTGATTTGTAGTGCAACCGCCTTTATCATCTTGTTTGCAGGAGATTGGAATTCCGGTCTGGTAGGAATCGAACTAACCCAGGCCGCCCTGGCTACAACCATTGGCCCCTGGGCACCCAGCTTCATTGCGGTGGTTATTTTCCTGTTCGCCTTCAGCTCGCTCTTGGGCAACTACTATTACGGCGAAACCAATATTCAATTTATCCGGGCCAATCCCGTTTGGCTGCGTCTCTATCAAGCCGCCTTCTTCGGCCTTCTCCTGTTCGGCGCGGTCCAGGAGATTGACCTGGTGTGGAACATGGCGGACCTGTTTATGGCCAGCATGACGTTGGTCAACTTGATCGCCATCGCCCTGTTGGGCAAAATCGCTTTCGCCGCGTTGCAAGACTATATCCGTCAGAAAAAAGAAGGGAAAGATCCCGTTTTCACTAAAAACAGCATTCCCGGATTAAAGAACGTGGAATGCTGGGATGAAAAACCGGAAGCGGAAAAGAAGGCGCAATAACACACCTCCACAGCCGTTCGCATCATGCGAACGGCTGTGTTTTTATGGATCGGCTGTTACGAATCATGAACACTAATATAGATCTCGACAATAGCCCGCTCCGGGTTGTGGGCCCGTTTATCATAGCGTTCAAAATCAACCTGATACGTCCGCTTCATCGAATCCGTCTGTCGAAACCACTCCCAGATCCGCATCCATGTTTCCGGAACTACACGGGCGATCGGCCCTTCGTCGGATGTGAACACCGCATACGTGGATGCGGGTACCCCCTGCTCCTCCACGTCCTCCCCCGCTTGCACGTACTCCGCTTCACACCCCGCCAAAACGCGATAACTCCCGTTCATCCCATCTTCATACCGATGGTATACCCCATAAACCACCGGTATGCCGTCACCGCGTCCCGTCCAGATCGGATGGCGGTAAAACCGGCCCCACAATTCCGGCAGCTTCCCCTCCGGTCCCGCTTCCCGGGTATTGTCCGTGGTGACGGCAATCCCTCTTACGGTAAAGGGGTCCACTTGTACCAATCTCGGTTCCATCCATTCCCCTCCCATTCCGCCCTTAACGGTTCCTTTGCTTTCGTTCCCGCCACTCGCGGGCCAAGACGGCCATCTGGATGACATCATGGTAGGCATGGTCGTAATACAATGCTTCCCGGCTAATTCCCTCCTGTTGAAAGCCCAGCTTCTCATATGCCCGGATGGCCCGTTCGTTAAAGGCGAAAACCTCCAGGTGAATCCGGTGCAGATTCAAAATGCCGAAACCATGATCCAGCATCAGATCCAGAGCCTCCGTCCCGTATCCCTGACCATAGTTTCGTTCATGGTTCAATTGGATTCGAATGTTGGCACTGCGATGGTACCAGTCGATGTCGTTCAGTTCCACATCGCCCAGTACCGTATCATCCTCCTGGGAGACAATCACCAAAAAGACGCGGTCCGGATCCCGCGCCGTTTTTTCCAACCACTCCCCGATGGCCTCCCGGGAATACACCCGGTTTTGCCCGGTCAAACGACGCCCTTCCATGTGGTACAGACTGCGAAAAAAAGGATCCACATCTTCCTTTTCCGGCGGCCGGAGATAGACTCGGCTCCCCTCCAACCATTTGACTCTCTTTTCTCTCTCCACGATCCCACACCTTTCCCTGCATCCGGGAGCCTTTTTCCTCGTTCACTGCTTGACGGCTGTTCGCTCCGCCTGCTCCAGCCACCGAGTAAACTCCGATTCACCCGACCAGGTGAGCGACAGATATTTTTTGGCCCGTGTCATGGCGATGTAGAGGAGAGAGACTTCCCGTTCTTTGTTCTCTTCCATGGGAAACGGAAGCCGTTCCAGGTTGACGACGAAAACGGCTTCAAAGTCCAACCCTTTGCTGCTGTCGATGGTGCTGATGGTGACACCGTTCTCTCTGGGCGCAAACGCCCGCTTGGAACGGTGATTTTCCGTCAGCCAGTAAAAAGGGATCCCCTCCCGCGACAGTGCCTGTTGGATAACCCCCATGGTGTCCACCCCATCATACCGCTTCACCCGGTACAAGACCAGCATGTCCGACCAGGCCGTCTCCCGTTGCCGGTGCAACACCTTCATCTGCCTGGCCACATAAGCCATCTCATCCGTCAAACTGGCAAACCGCTTCAAATACGGGGGCGGACCGCTTCTCAGCGTGCTTTGCGGGGTAATCACCTCCACGTCTTCCCCTGTTGACGGCTTGTTTTCAGGGGAAGCGTGAGCCTGATAAAACTCCCACGCTAGCTGGACGACCGGGCCGGTATTGCGATAATTGATCGTTAATACCCGGGAGCGCCCGCGAAAATCCAGACCGGTGTCCTTGCGCAGGCTGCGGCGGCGGGGATAGATGGTTTGCGCCCGGTCTTCCACGATCAGAAGCGACTGGGTGTCCGGGTTTAATAACCGGCTCGCCAAACCCAACCACTCCGGTGCAAAATCCTGTCCTTCATCGATCAGAATGGCATCATACCGGGGCAGCATTCGCTTGCCCGCCTCCCATTCCTCCACAGCCTGGGGGATTTCTTCTTCCGTTATCTTCAGATCCCGATGCAGCCACTCATGAAAATGGCGCACCGTGATTTGTTTTCTTCCATCTGCCGAATAACACCGCTCCCCTTCTCCCTCATCATCCAACCCATCCCCCGATTGGCTCCATTTCTGCTCCACCATATCGTGAATGAAGCGGGACAGCGAGATATTGTAACACAAGATCAGGATCTCCCAATCCGGATGTTCCCTGGCTAAGATGGCTGCCCGGCTGGCCAGGATCAATGTTTTTCCGCTGCCGGCCACACCCCGGATCAGGCGATGCTTGTCCCCGATCTGTTTGGCCAGACTCTCTTGATGCAGGTCCATCGTTTCCAGATCATCCAGTGAAAGCAACACATAGTCTTGGTACGAAACCTTTTTGGTCACCTTTCCGCCGATTCGCACCTCGGGGAACAAGTGGAAGCGGATCCGCTGAATATCCAACGGCCGCAGCGGCTCCTTCAGGGAGAAGGAGACCGTGAACATTCGGGAGAGTTTCTGCCGTAAGAGAATCTCCGAAAACGCCTCCCGCTCAGGATCAATCTCCTCCCTTGTCAGTGTCAGCTTCGGATCCACCACCGCCAACAGCTCTTCCCGGGCCAGATCCGCCTTGGTGAGACGCGTGAAAACCACTCCGTATCCAAAGGGAAATTTGAGCTTGGAGCGGTGCTTCCCCTCCGTCTGTACCAGGTCGCGATCCCGTTTCAATTTGTCGGCGATGCGGAACGCATAATCCCTGGCTTGCTTCAGTGGAGAGACGACCGTCACTTCCTCCCCCGCCCCATTCCGGATTGTCCATTGATCGGGATTCAACTCCACCAATGTGGACCGGGTATAATCTTTTACTTCCAGCACCAACAATCCCAGCTCGGGACCGATGATCACAAAATCCGGCCGCCATCCCTGAATGTCTGGTTCATAGTAAACCACATACTCTTCCGTCAGATATCGCTTCAAGGTTCGAAACAACAGCGTTTCCCCCGCTGTCGCCTTTTTCGGCATCGTTTCCGGGATCGTGACAGCCATCGGCGTGGATTCCTCCTTACCAGAATCAGTCGCAGCGAAGTTCAGCATCACCTATCATTTTCTACAAAGAGTAGCGAATTTCCTTATGAACAAAACATGAATTTTCCAATATTCGATATCGTTTTTCGGATATGCTTGATCTTTCGCAACCTTCCGTTCTATAATGGGTTGATCTTCCAGGAAAATGGAGGATGGTTTCAACCTTTTTAGTGATGAAAAACCGGATGGAAAGCGGGAGGTTTGCTTTGAAGAAAGAAAAGATTTTGTTGGTGGACGATGAGCGGGGATTGTTGCAGATGCTGCTCACCCTTCTCAAACGGGAAGGATTTTCCCACGTGGATACCGCCACGACCGCAGAAGAAGCCCTGCACCTCGTCCGAAGGCAACCATACGACATTATTTTGTTGGATGTGATGCTGCCGGACATGGAGGGTTTCGAAGTATGCAGACAAATCCGGAATCACACGCTCGCCCCCATCCTCTTCGTCACGGCTCGTTCCAGTGATTGGGATAAGTTGACGGGATTAGGGATCGGCGGAGACGATTACATTACCAAGCCGTTCAATCCGCTGGAACTGGTGGCACGAATCCAGGTGCAGCTTCGCCGGACACGTTTGATGAAGGAAGACACCACACCACTTGCGGGAGACTCCTGGGATTTTGGCAGCTTTAAACTGGACAGGCCCTCCGGTCAATTGATCGTCAAAGGAGAGCCCGTTCATTGCACCGCCAAAGAATTGGAGTTGCTCTCGTTCTTTTGCGCCAACCCCAACCGCATCTTCACCGCCCAACAATTGTATGAGTATGTGTGGGGACCCTCTTTTGAAGGCGACGAAAAAACAGTGGTCATCCACATCTCCAAATTGCGGAAAAAAATCGAAGCAGAGCCGAAACACCCTCGTATTCTAGTGAATCTGAGGGGCATCGGATATAAGTTTACCCCTCCGCAGGATGGTGGGGACCGATGAAGATGAGCATCCGCTTAGGGGTTCATTTCATTCTCAGCTTCCTGATTTGGCTGTTGGCTTTGGCTTTTGTCCTGATGGTAACCATGGAAGTCGTCTTTCCATTGGTCGGGCTGGCGGAAAAAGAGAGTACCGCCGACCGGGTGATTATCCTGGTATTCCTGGTGAGCGCACTCCTCTCCAGTATCCTGTACGGATGGTTTTTGGGCAGGCCGCTTCTGCTGATCGTCGGATGGATCGAGCAGCTGGCCCGAGGAGACCTGGATCCGCCGGAGAAACTGCGTACCAACACAGGGGAAAATGGCCAGCTGCGATTCCCGTATCGCTTGTATAACGAGGTGTTTGAACATATGCGACAGCTGACGGACACCCTCAAACGAAACGAACGGGAACGAAAAAAACTGGACGAGATGAAACGAGAATGGGTCGCGGGAATCTCCCATGACTTGAAAACGCCCCTCACCTACATTACGGGTTATTCGGCCATGCTCCTCTCGGATCAACACACCTGGAGCGACGAAGAAAAACATACCTTTATGCGAAACATCCATGAAAAAGGCATTCACATGCAGGAGTTGATTCAGGACCTCAGTTTATCGCTGCAAATGAACGATGCCCACTTACCCCTTCAGATCGAGGAGACCGATATGGTGGAATTTATCCGCCGCTTGGTGGCGGATGTGGGCAACGATCCGCGGGCCCGTGATTTCCCCATCCGTTTCCATTGTGCGGTGGAGCACCACCCCTTTTTCTTTGACGCCAAACTTCTGCAACGGGCACTCCACAACTTGATGATGAATGCGATCATTCACAATCCACCCGGCACACCCATCCACGTCCTGTTACGCTTTCAAGAGGGTGTGGAACTGATCATCGCCGACTACGGAGTGGGGATGGACGAAGAAACATTGGAGCATCTGTTCCAAAAATATTTCCGCGGCACATCCACCGATCAGCCCGATGACGGAACAGGACTGGGCATGGCGATCGCCAGGGGGTTTATTCTTGCTCATGGAGGCGATATCCAGGTAACCAGTCAATCCGGAAAAGGAACCACCGTCCGGGTTATCTTGCCTCGAAATCCCATATAAAGAACCGGCGGCCTTTCTACGGCCGCCGGTTGTCTCATTTAGTAGAAATCGAGTCCCATCATGGACGCTTCCATTGAATGGAGCCCGTGGAGGATTGAACGGTCAGTCTGGGGTCATCCTTCTCCCCTTCACCGATCTTTCCGCTGATCCTTCGGGAGCCGCTTTCCTCCCCCCCGTCGGCTATGGAAAAGTCGGACTCGATTTTTCCGCTGCTGGTAGACAGGTCCACTTCGAGGAATGCCGGTTGTCGCGAGCGGATCTCAATATCCCCCGCATCCGTTCGGACACGGTTTTCACGGCTGAACTCTCCGGCAACCGACACCCGGACTTTTCCGCTGGAGCTGTCCGCCTCAAAGGAACCTTCCACCTGTTCCATAGTTAAGTCGGCACTGGTGGTGCGTCCCTTGACACTCTCCCCTCTGAATCCCTCCAACTCGATCCTGCCCGTGTCGGAAGTCAGAGTCAATGTTTGGGTCTGGACGCTTTTCCCGGAAATATTTCCGGACACCGTCTGCACCGATATCCCCTCCAGCTGTTCCTCCGGAACCGACAGCTTGACGATCGCACGGTCCCAGTTTATACCCGCAGCCGATGCGCTCAAGTCAATCACCAGGGTGCTTCCCTCCGCGTTCGTTTTTAACGCATCAGCGGATGATCCCCCTCCCAGCAACTCTACCTGAATCTGGCCGTCTGCTGAGGGTTCGATGCGGACATCCTGCGCATCCGCCTTCACTTGGATCTGATTGATGGAACCGGCATCAAACGTTTCTTGGGCCACCACTTCCTTTTCCCCTCCACTGCACCCGGACACCAGAAACACACCGATCCCCACCGACAAGGACAACATGAGGTTCCACGGTTTTTTCACGTTGTTTCCTCCTTCGTTTTCCATTTTAAAATTGAACCCGGACCTTCTGACCCAGCACGGCCACCACCAGGAATGCAGCCGTCATCGTCAGATAGAGCATCGACTGGTTCGCTCCTGAAATCGATAGGAAATCCAGGACGGAAAGGCCGTTCACCGGCCCCATATACCACCACAGCAGGTAGATCACTTCAAACATCTTACGGGTGCGGAACCATACCCCCAGCATCAATGCCAGAGTGGGAACAAAGACCGTACTCACCAGCCATGCTGCGAACAAGGACAGATCCTGAACCAATAATCCCTTGACGAGTACACCGCTTCCCATGGCCAGCGTGACCAGCACACCGGAAAGCCACAAGGCGAAAAATGGTCGGAATACCGATGTACTGGTCAGCACGAAATCCTCCGTCCGGTAAAGCGTCTCCCGAGTCGCCATCTGCGACCAGATTGCAAGCGGCCACAGCAGGACGAGGGGCAGCCAGTTCCGTGAAATTTCCAACGGCGCGATCAGACTGAACGCGATCAGACCCAGGGCCACCAGGTACCACCACAGATTGATTCCTTTTAACATCAACAGCAGTTCCGCTTTGACCAATCGTGGAAAATTCCCGCTCGTTTTACGGCGGATCGGGGTAAAATCAAAATGTTTCTTATCCTCTATCTCAACGACGGAGGGACGAACCTGTGCAAACAGAGCGGCCACCTTTCCCTGCTTGGGAGCTTCGCCGATGGAAAAACGGCGGAACAACAGGGTGGATACCACCGTCAAACCCAGGGCGACCAGGAACCAGAACGACCGTTCCAACAGCAGAGAAGCCGTCCAGGCCACTCCTTCCCACTCAAACGTCAGCGGGGCGCCTTCCATCGGGTAATAGCCGAAACTCCCCCCTTGTTGCTGCGGATCGATCGACGGATACTGGGCGGCCGCATGTTGAACCATGTCGGACCGAATGACATCGATCCCGTACACATCCAGAAAACCGTTGGGATTCTCGATGGCCACCACACCCAGGATGATCCACATAAAGAAAAAGAAGATATTTCCGAAGGATCCTTTCAGCCCCGGGAATACATCAAACAGAACCGTGACAGATGCCAAAACAGCCATGGAAGGCAGCACCACAATCAAGAAGGGGTTGAGATATCCCCACCAATCCAATCGCATATCCTCACCGCGAATCCACTGCATCGCGATAAAGGCCACGATTAACACCAGTTGGATTACGACCAGGATGACAAAGTTGCTCAACACTTTACTGGAAATGTAGGCAAACTTGCTGATCGGGGTGGAGGCGATCAAAGGGCCCACCCCTCGTTGCTGGTCCTCCGAGATTTTACTTCGGAGCATATAAAAACCGAACAGCCACAACAAGAGCGATGAAAACATCGCGACCATCCCGCCTAACCAAGCCGAGTTGTAGATTCCCCGGACCCCCCCGATGGTGAACACCTCATATCCGGAAGTGGCGGCGGGAACGGCTGCATACCCCAGAAAGAGGGTCAAACCGATCACAATCAGAAAGGAATAGCTCCTCATCTGCTTGATTAAGTGGGTGTGGATCATCACGAACGTTCGATTCATGAGGAGTCCCTCCTTATGATGCAACATAGTAGAGATAGGCATCTTCCAACGCGGATGGAACCACTTTCGCACCGGATCCGGGCGGATTGTCCGACACAACCCGTACATAGACGCCGTCACTGCGGTGAACTGCGCTGCTAACCAAGTAATCATCCTGAATGCGGGGAAGCTCGGAACTGGGGACCACCCACTGCCACACTTTATTGTCCACATGGCGCAACAGGTTTTCCGGGCTGGTTTCAATGATCAGACGTCCCCGGGCCAGCAAAGCGATATGGGTGGCGATCGACTCGATGTCCGATACAATGTGGGTGGACAGGATCACGATACGATCCGAAGACAAGTTGGACAACAAATTCCGAAATCGGATCCGCTCCTCCGGGTCCAGCCCCACCGTCGGTTCGTCCACGATCAACAAGCGGGGGTCGTTCAAGAGTGCTTGGGCAATCCCTACCCGCTGCTTCATCCCTCCCGAAAACCCGCCCATCGTCCGTTTCCGGTCTTGGGTCAGATTAAGTGCCTCCAACAATTCATCGATCCGCTTTTTGGCCGGCTTCATCGGAAGTCCCTTCATCGCCGCCATATATTCAAGGAATTCGACCGGAGTCAGGTTGGGATACACACCGAAGTCCTGCGGCAGGTAGCCCAGATCCCGTCGCAATCCTTGCGGCTTTTTCACGATGTCTTGCCCATTCCAGATCACCTGACCGACGGTCGGCTGGGAAAGAGTGGCCAAGATCCGCATCAGCGTGGATTTGCCCGCTCCATTGGGCCCCAAAAGTCCCAGAACCCCCGGTCCCAGATCGAGGGAAAAATCGACCAAAGCCGTCTTCTCCCCAAAGGATTTACCAACGTGGTTGATTTTCAATTCCATATCATTCATCCCCCGTACTCAAACTTCGCAAGTGACATGCCCCTTGCGTTTCGATATTCATTCTAGTCACCCAAAGTAAAATCGAAGTAAACAACGAACCAAATCGAAGCTAAAGTTGCAGCATAACAAAAAGCGCGCCGATTTCATTGGAAATCAGCGCGCCGCAAACGAATAAGAGATCCAAGTCATCGTCAGGGAGTGGAAACACGGCGAGGCAACCGGGCCAGATCACGCAGATGGTGAACATAACGGTCAGTCAACCGTCGCATGGTTTCTTCATGAAAACGGTGCCGATCATAGCGCAAGGTGAAGGTCAGCCGGTTACCCACCACGAACCCGTTGATGTCGATGGCATAAGGCCATGGCATATTCGGGTCGATCAATTCACCCACCGGCATAGTGGAAGAATCGACTTCCTCTTTGGCCAAGCCATTTCGAAATTCACCTAGATAATTGAACATCATCTCGGGTCGGAGGCGAACCGTCAACGGCCCCCGTTTGTCCGCATCGGTCAGGTATCGGAGGAGACTATACCCGACCCCTTTGTTTGGCGTTTGGTTTAAGGCTTTTTTCACACCGGAAACGATCGATTCCCACTCCTGTCCACCGGTATCGAGAAGGACAGGGAAGCTGGCGGTAAACCAGCCGACCGTACGGGTCACCTGGACCCCCTCCAACAAATCTTCACGTCCATGTCCTTCCAGATCAACGGCAATCCGATCCGCACCAGTCCACTCACGGACGGAGCGAGCCCACCCCGCCAGCAGCAAATCATTGATCTCCGCTCCGTATGCCGCCTTCTTCTCTCGCAACAACCGTGTCGTCTCTTTTTCACCCAAGGTAAAGTCCACCATCGCCATATCGTTGAAACACGGGGTTCCCTGCCTTTTCCGATCGGCAGGCAACGGACGGACTTCCTGGCACAACACACGAGTCCAGTAAGGCAGCTCCTTCTCCAAAAACGCCGGACTGTTGGCGTACTCCTGCAAAGCCGTGCTCCATCGCTGAAACGAACTGGTTTTGGCGGGAAGGAAAACGGGTTTCCCCTGTTCATCCTGTTCATAAGCCGTCTCGAAATCTTCCATCAGGATACGCCAGGAAACCGCATCCACCACCAGGTGGTGAATAATAACCAGCAGGTGGTCCCCTTCACCGGTCCGGAACAAACCGAGGCGGATCAACGGACCTTCCAGCTGCAAGCTGCGCTGCAACCGCTCCGCCTCTCTTCCGATTTGTTCCCTTGGGTCGGACGCCTGCGTACAATCATACTCTTCCATCGTAAATGCTTGTTCGGCGCTTTCCGTCCCCCGGTTGAACTGCTTCACCCGGCCCGCGTCACGCCGGAATACCATTCGCAGCGCATCATGATGGTGAACCAGCTTGTGGAACACGCGCTTCACCCTGTCCGCATCCCACCCCTGTTCATGATGCAGCATCACGGCTTGATTCCAATGCTTCGGATCATCCGTCAATCCGAACACCCAATGTTGAATCGGGGTGAGGGGAACTTCCCCTTCCACCGGGTCTTCGCCCTCCTCCTGCTGGAGCGGTTCCAACCGCCGGGCCAATTCGGCGATGGTCGGATGCTGAAACAAATCTTTCAGCCGCAGCCGCCATCCCTCTTGTCCCATGCGGGCGGCGGCTTGGATTCCTTTGATGGAATCCCCTCCGATTTCAAAGAAATGGTCTCGGATCCCCACCTTTTCCCGGGAAAGGACCTCCTCCCACACCCAGCACAACAAGGCTTCCTCCGGATTTCGCGGCCCTTCAAAAGGAATTTGCCGCAGCTGGAACCTGCCCGGTTCGGGTAAGGCGCGAAAATCCACTTTTCCATTCAGCGTCAAGGGAATCGACTCCACGTCGATCACATGAGCGGGAACCATATAACCCGGCAGTGAACGGGACAGGAATTCCCGGATTTCATCCACAAGTGCTCCCTTTGCGGAAACGATATAGGCGCATAATTCGGAATGGCCATTTTCTGGGAAACGCACCATCACGGCCGTCTCCTTTACATCGGGATGATCCGTCAGCCGGGCTTTGATTTCTCCCAATTCGACCCGATGCCCGCGAATTTTCACTTGATCGTCCATCCGTCCCATAAAGGCCAAGGAGCCATCAGGCAGCCGCCGCACCCAGTCGCCGGTGCGGTAAACCCTCTCTCCCGGTTTAAACGGATCCGGAACAAACCGTTCCGCCGTCAGCTCCGGCCGGTCCAGATAACCCAGTCCAACCCCATCCCCTCCAACCCATAACTCCCCGGGCACGCCCACAGGGCAGAGCTGCCCGTCCAGCCCCATTACATAGGCACGGGTATTGGCCAACGGTTTTCCAATCGTCACCGTTTCACCGGGTCGACAGCGGCCCATCGTGGCACAGACGGTGATCTCGGTGGGCCCATACGCATTGAAGAACCGGTGATTTTTCCCCCACCATTCCACCAGTTCCGGCGTGCAGGCTTCACCGCCGGTGACGATCACTTCCAGGTCGGGAAGCGGGACTCGAGGGATCGAACGCAGCAGGGAAGGCGGAAGCATCAAATGGGTGACGGCCGACTCCCGCAGCCAATCCGTAAACGTCCTCTCCAACACCGCCTCCCTCCCGCCCATCACAATCGTAGCTCCCGTGAGCAGGGGAGGAAACACTTCCCATACCGACGCATCGAAGCTGAACGATGCCAATTGCGTCGACCGGCTTCCCGGCTTCAGCCCCAGGTCGTCGGCCGCCAGGGACAGATTCTGCACACCCCGATGGTGAAGAAGGACCCCTTTGGGTCGACCGGTAGACCCTGACGTGTAAATGATGTAGGCGGGATCATCCGACGTGTTGACCGGTTCCAAGTTTGAGGCGTCGCCTTTGTCCCAATCGACCCCATCCAGCTCCAACCGCATCCCCCCGGATCCGCTCGGCAGGGACAGCCCCCGGTGAGTCAGCACCCAGCCTGCCCCGCTATCCTCCAACTGATAGCGGATCCGCTCACCAGGGTAAGCCGGATCGATGGGAACGTAGGCGCCACCCGCCTTCAGCACCGCCAGGATTGCCACAACCGTATCCGGTGAGGGAACCGTCATCAAAGCCACCCGGGAACCTCTGTGAACACCCCGGTCACGCAAGAGACGCGCCAACCGGTTCGCACGGTCATTCAGCTCCCGGTAGGTGAGCGTACCGGAAGCATGGATGATTGCTTCCCGTTCCCCATGGGCCTGCACCGCCTCCTCGAAACATTCTTGTATCGTGCGATGACGGGGATAGTCCCGGTCAGTCCGGTTCCAAGCAAGCAGGCGCTCTTTTTCAGCCGGTGTCACCAGTTGGATATCGGTCAATCTCGTGTCCGGCCGTTCCACCACCTGCCTCGAAATATGAAGGAAGTGGCGGACCATTCGATCGATCGTCTCCCGGGCAAAGAGGTGGCGGTTGTACTCCAGTGAAATCGCGAGGGTCTCTCCATCGGAAATTTCCCATGTCAGATCAAATTTGGCCTGGTTCCACTCCAGCTCCAGGGACGAAATGGACACCCCCGGCACATTCCAGACGGGGCGATCCATGTTTTGCAAACCGAACACCGTGTCAAAGAGCGGCTGACGGCTCATATCCCGTTGCAGTTCCAACCGGTCCAACAGTTCTTCCAACGGATATTCGGCGTGTTCATAGGCATCCAGCACATCCTGCCGCATGTCAGAGAGGAATTGGCGGAATGTCCGCTGCCCACGGGGACAGCCCCGAAGCGGGAGCATATTGACGAACATCCCCACCATCGATTCCAATCCCGGCCGAAACCGTCCGGAAATCGGGGAACCGACAAGGATATCCTCCTGTCCGGTGTATTTATGCAAAAGCGTTTGGTAAGCGGCCAACAGCGTCATAAACAGGGTTCCCCCTTCAGCCGCGGCCAGGGTGCGCAACCGGTCGGTCAGATCCCTGTCTATGGTGAAGGTGACACTTTCTCCTTCAAATCGCTGGATGGGGGGACGGGGAAAGTCCGTCGGCAAATCCAGTACAGGCAACTCTCCCTGCAATCGTTTGAACCAGTAGCTCTCTTTTTCCCGGAAGTCCCCGGAACGCCTCCACTCTTCTTGCCACACCGCATAATCTTTGTACTGCAACGGCGGGACCGGCAGCGTCTTTCCCCGGTACAGTTCCATCCATTCATGCAGAATCACGCCCATCGAGATTCCATCGATGATAATATGGTGAAAATCGAGAAAAATCCAATACCGTTCCTCCTCCACCTCTACCAAACCGGCACGAAACAACGGGGGACGGTCCAACGTAAACGGCTGGACAAACCGTTCCACCCATTCCGGCCATTCACCGCTTCCCGCCATCTCGACCCATTCTGCGCTCATCTGTTCGTGGATCCGCTGCTTGAGCTCGCCTTCCACCAAGTGAAAGGAAGTCCGGAGGATTTCATGTCGTTGGATCAGCTGCTCGAGAGCATCCCGGAGGCGTTTGACATCCAATTTCCCTTTCCACTCCAACGCCAGGGGGATGTTGTAGCTGGTACCCACATTCTCAAACTCCCGGATGACATACAGCCGTCTTTGTTCCGACGAAGCCGGAACCCATTTTCGTTCCCCCGTCGGCTGAATGAAAGCGGTGTCCGATGAACCGCGTTCCCGGATATAGGCTGCCAGCTCCTTGGGGGTCGGACGCAGGAAGATTTCCCGCAAGGGAACCGTTTTCCCCCATTCTTTTTGGATGCGGGCGGCCAACTGCGTGGCCTTCAAGGAATGGCCGCCCAGGTCCAGAAAGTGATCATGGATGCCGACAGACTTCACACCCAACACTTCCTGGTACACTCGTACCAGCATTTCTTCCGTGCGGTTGGTGGGAGGGGCGGATCGGGAAAGACCGGATACGCGCGGGGCGGGCAATGCCTTGCGGTCGATTTTTCCATTGGAAGTTAACGGCATGACGTCCAGCTCCATAAAATGAGCAGGAATCATATAGGCCGGCAGCGCCGTCCCCATATGGCCGCGCAGTTCCGCCACACTCCACGTTCCTCCAGCTACGAAATAGGCGATGAGGTCGGTCTCTCCCTGCACATCCTGGCGGGGGACCACGATTCCTTCCTGAACGTAGGGATGTTCCAACAGCCGACCGGTCACCTCGCCCAATTCGATCCGATGTCCGCGAATTTTTACCTGGTGGTCCTTCCTCCCCAGGTATTCCAGTTCGCCATCGGGCAGCCACCGGGCCAGATCTCCCGAACGATACATGCGTTTTTCGGGATCGAAGGGATCGAGGAGGAAACGCTCCTCCGTCCATTCCGGCCGGTTCAGGTAACCACGGGCCACTCCATCCCCGCTGACATACATTTCACCGGGAACCCCCATCGGCAACGGTTGGCCCCGTTCATCCAAGACATACACCTTTAAGGTGGGAATCGGCCTGCCGATATTGCTCACGTTGCTCTCTATCTCCCGCATCCCGATCTCTTTGTAGGTGACGTGGACAGTAGTCTCCGTAATGCCGTACATATTGATCAGTTGGGTGCCGGGATATTTGCGTTTCCACTGCGCCAGTTGGACGGGGGCTAAGGCCTCCCCTCCAAAAATCACTTTGCGGACAGAAAGCTCCGCACCCTCTGATGCGACCGCCTCATGGGCAAGCATGGAAAAAGCGGTGGGGGTTTGATTGAGAATCGTCACCTTTTCTTCCTTCAACAAGCGATAAAAGCGGTCGGGATCCTTGGCCACCCATTCCGGAACCACCACCAGCCGTCCGCCGTAGAGGAGCGCTCCGTATATTTCCCACACCGAAAAATCAAAACTGGTGGAGTGGAACAAACTCCACACGTCGCCAGCATGAAAATCGAACCGATTTCCGTCATGAAAAAGCAGCCGCACGACGTTGCGGTGTTCCACCATCACCCCTTTTGGCTTGCCTGTGGAACCGGATGTGTAGAGGATATAGGCTAAATCCCCGGATCGATTCACAGGGGACGGGTTTTCATCCGACTCCCGCTCTTCCCCGGCATCCATTAGAACCACCTTCCCCTTATATCCCGGCGGGGCGTCATCCGCGGAAGGAACCAGCAGCCACCCCGCAGCACTGTCCGCCAACAGATAACGGATCCGCTCGGAAGGATAAGTCGGATCGATGGGCAGATAAGCGCCGCCAGCCTTTAACACAGCCAACATCGCCACCACCATGTCGAGAGAGCGCGGAAACAGGATCCCCACAATCCCATCCGGACGGACCCCCTCCCTCCGCAACACATGGACAAGGCGGTTAGCCCGCGCATTCAACTGACGATAGGTCCATCTTTCCTCGTCACAGGTGACCGCCACCTGATCCGGTGTCCGTTTCACTTGCGCCTCAAACAAACCGTGGATGGTTTCCCCCGCGGGGTATCCGGCATCAGCTGGGTTGAACGTGTTTAGGACACGTTCTTTCCCCTCCCCATCCAGCACCTCTAAGGACCGAACGGGGAGATCCGGACGGGCAACCGCTTGTTTCATCAGATACTCCAGGTGGCAAAGGGTCTCCGTTACCAACCTGGCATCATACCCTTGCGGATCAAAACCAACATGAAGAGTCCAGCCGTTTTCTCCGGGCAGGACGACAAGATTGAAATCATAATTGCTGGGTTCAAAGGAGTCCCCTTCCTCGAACCGAAAACCCAAGGATTCGTGGTCGGACCATGCATCCTTGGATGACAGGTAATTTTCAAAGACCAGAATGTGGTTGACCGGTTGATCGACGGAGGAAACCCTTTGGATGTCCGCCAGGGAAATATACTCGTAGGATTTGGACTCCAGTGCGGATCGGTGCACCCTGCCCAGCAGCTCCGTGAACGTTTCTTCGGAGTGGGAAAGGGTTACTCTTACCGGTACTGTGTTGATGAACAATCCGACGATATGTTCTACGTCCCGCACTTGTGCCGGACGACCGGAGACGACCGAACCGAACACGACATCCTCGGTCTGGTTGTACCGCTGCAACAAAATCCCCCACAAGGTCTGAAAAACGGTATTCACCGTGGTTTGCTTTTCTCGGGCCAATCGGCTCAACCCATCCGTAAGAGCCGGATCCAACGGCCGAACGACTTCTTCCCAACGTTTTTCGGCACGGATCCGCCCCTGGGATCCCGGTAAAACCGAAGGAGATTCCCACCCCTTCAGGTACTCTTCCCAGTAACGAAGTCCTTCCCTATGATCCTGCTTTTGCAGCCAGCGGATGTACTCACTGTAGGGGGTGGCCCGGCCGCCATCGACGGGCTCTCCTTTCCGGTGACGACGGTACAGGGTAAACAGGTCCTGAAAGACGAGGGAAAGACACCAGCCATCCATCAAGATATGGTGAAAGGTCCAGATCAAACGGTACTCCTCAGGGGCTGTCCGCAGCAAAGACAGCCGGAAAAGAAGATCCCGGGCAAAGTCAAACTCTCTTTCCCGCTCCCGACGAACATGCCCATCCGCTTCGTGTTTTGCTTGCTCCGGATCCAACCCGGCGAGGTCCTCGTAATACAAGCCGGCGTCTCTTTGTTTTAACACCACCTGGAGCGGTTGTTTCAGCTTTTCATGGATAAATACCGTACGGAGGACATCATACTTGCCCACGATGTCCCGAAAGCTTTTCTCCAGGGCGGAGACATCCACCTCCCCGCGGAGGGTGGCGGTACCCTGAACCACATGCGTGTGGGCGCTCCCGTCTTTTAATGCGTGGAACAACATCCCTTTCTGCATGGGAGACAATTCATACATGTCCTTGATATTGCTTTTATCCAGCATCCATCCATCACCTCGGGCAAAAGGATGTTCGTGCCACCATCAGAAAACGTTGTTTCCGTAAATTGAGACACTCGGCCCCCGATTTTCCATCCCGCACTCTTTCCCTGTCGCAGATGAGGAAGTCCGTTCCGTCTCTTCCGGACACCACCGGCGGCCAAAAGAAAAGGTTGATGGCTGCTAGAGACTCCCCTGGGTAGCCGGTCAAAGGGGGCTACACCGTGCCGGTTCCCTTATAAAAGTGAACAGTCTGTCAGCAGCCTCATTCCGTATCTTTCAAATCAAGAGGGGGGGCGGAGGTTTCATCACTGTTTGGCCTTCAAAGCCTCCCATACATCATCCAGCTCCTCCAGGGTTAACGCTTGTGCGCTAAAATCGCTGGGTGTATGCTCCACATCCGCCCGACTCATACAATGGGAGACCATCGACTCCAGCTGCTTGCGGTACGATTCCAATAACCGTTCCATCGTTTCACGGCGATATTCCGAAGCCCGATAATGCAATGTCAGCGAGAGCCGTCCGTTCCTCACCATCCCGCTGAGCTCCAGGGAATGGGTGGTCGGAGAATCGGGACTCACCATTTCCCCTACCGGCATATCGGATAAAACGAACCCCTCGTTGTCTTCACCCTCGCTAAACTGTCCCAGATAGTTAAAACAAATCTGCGGACGAAGCCTGCCCTCCTCTCCCATCCGGGCACCATCGGCAGTCAGATAGCGCAGGATCCCGTAGCCGATTCCCTTGTTGGGAATGTGACGCAACGTCTCTTTTACGGATTTGATCGACCGGGACCAATCACCCGGTGTGATTTCCAGGACGATCGGATACAGAGAGGTAAACCAACCCACCGTCCGGGTGTGGTTAATCCCGGCGACGATCCCTTCCCGACCGTGCCCTTCCAGATCCAGCGCGACTCTCCTCTCCCCTGTCCAGTCACCGACAGCCATGGCCCAAGCGGTCAACAGTAAATCGTTCCCTTCCGTTTGAAAGGCGCGATGGGCATCCGACAGCAACAGGCGGGTCGTCTCTTCCTCCACCTCGACGGTCAACGCTCCGGCTCCGGTCTGTCCGGTCCTCTCACGGGGGAGCGGAGCCGCTTTCGTGCGGGTGATTTCATCCCAAACCGCTCTCTCCTCCGCCAGGGACGAGGTGCTCGCAACCTCTTCCAACCCCCGGCTCCAGGCCAGATAGGAGGAGGTTTTCTGCGAGAGATTGACCGCATCACCCGTGGACAACTGCCGATAAACCGTTTCCAGATCCTCCAACAGGATCCGCCAGGACACCCCGTCCACCACCAAGTGGTGAATGACGATCAACAGATGATCTCCTTCTTCCGTCCGGAACAAGGCGAGACGGACCAACGGTCCCCGGTTGATGTCCAAGCCCCGCTGAATTCGGTCCGCTTCCCGTCGGATTTGGTCCCGTACGGAGTTCGCTTTCCGGCAATCGATCACATCCAGGGTGAAGACCTCCGCATCGCTCCCCCGATTAACCTGAACCATCCGTTCCCCTTCTTTTTGGAAAATCATACGCAGGGCGTCATGGTGTGCCGCCAGTTGACGAAATGCTGCCCGCACCCGCTCTTCGTCCCAGCCGGCGGGGTGCTTCAGCATCACGGCCTGGTTCCAGTGATGGGGATTGGACTCGTACCAGTGAAAAAACCATTGTTGGATCGGGGTAAGCGGTGCTTTTCCTTCCACCGGGCCCTCGTCGGCGATCCAGTCGGTCCGGCGCATCAGCGGGGCCACTTCACGGATGGTGGGATGTTTGAACAAATCGTTCCACTCCAATTGCCACCCCTTCCGATTTAACCGGGCCAAGATGTGGATCGCTTTGATGGAATCCCCGCCCCACTCAAAGAAATTGTCCAACGTCCCGATCCGCTCCACTCCGAGCACGTTCTGCCAGACTTCAACCAAAAGTTTTTCCGCCGCAGTCGCAGGCGGAACAAACGCCTGCTCCGTCTTCGCAACGCCAGGCTCCGGCAATGCGCGGCGGTCCAGCTTCCCGTTCGGATTCAACGGAAGCGCCTCCACTTCGACAAAATGGGCCGGAATCATATAATCCGGCAGCGACTCCGCCATATGCCGACGCAGCTCCGACACTTGCCACTCTCCTGCCGCCACCAGATAAGCACATAAGGAGTGGGAGACGTCCCCGTCCTGACGGGCAATCACCGCTCCGTCTCTCACTGCGGGATGTTGCAGCAGCCGGCCTGTCACCTCATCCAATTCGATCCGGTGGCCTCTGATTTTCACCTGGTGATCGATTCTTCCGAGGAACTGGATGTTTCCATCCTCATTCCACCGGGCCAAATCCCCTGTCCGGTACATGATTTCACCGGGAGCAAAGGGGGCTGGCACAAACTTTTCCGCGGTCAAATCGTCCCGGTTGATGTATCCCCTCGCCAGGCAGACACCGGCAATACATAATTCACCCGGAACCCCTACGGGCTGCAGTCGGTCCCGGCGATCCACGATGTACAGGCGCACATTCTGGATCGGCTTTCCGATGGGAACCACGCTCAGTTCCGTATCAGGCGGACAGTCGAAATAAGAAACATCGACGGTGGCCTCCGTCGGTCCATACAAGTTGTACAGCCGGGTTTGACCCTTTCTGCCCAGTGTCTGGTGAAAGCGCCGGACCTGTGCGGGCATCAACGCTTCCCCGCTGGTGAAGATGCGTTTTAAACCGTGCCAATCATCCCGATCCCCGTGTTGTTCCACTTCATCCAAAAAGGGCGTAAACATCGAGGGGACAAAGTGAAGGGTCGTCACTCCATAATGAGAAATGGCTTTTCGGATCGCCCCGGGAGATTTTTCCGCTCCGGGGGGAAGCAGCACGAGCCGGGCTCCCGCGAAGAACCAGAGAAACAACTCCCAGACGGAGACGTCAAACACATGGGGTGTTTTTTGCAGCAACACGTCTTCCTCGGTGATCCCGTAAGCTTCGGCCATCCACTCCAAGCGATTCAACACCGAGTGGTGTTCCACCATCACTCCTTTGGGCTTTCCGGTGGAACCGGAAGTGTACAGCACATATGCGAGATCCCGAGAGGTGGCCATCGATTTGAAGCCGCTCCCGCCCGGTGCTGCCTGTTCCGCATCGGAAATGGCGCAGGCATGAGCCGCAATGGATCGGGCCTGCTCAAACAGGCGGTCTTGGGCCAAAACGAGGGACGCTCCGCTGTTTTCTACCATGTAGGACATCCGTTCCACGGGAAAATCGGGAGAAATGGGCATATAAGCCCCACCGGCTTTTAAGATCCCCAGCATTCCTACCATCATCTCCACGGAACGCTCCACCAGCAGTCCCACCACCTGATTGGGTCCGATTCCCTTATCACGCAGGTACCATGCCAACCGGTCGGCCCGTTCGTTCAGGTCCCGATAGGTGAGGGTGTCCCCTTCCGCCACCAGCGCCACCCGGTCGGGAATACGCATCACCTGTTCTTCCAGCATGCCGTGGATGGTCTGATCCCGGCGGTAGTCGGCAGCCGTATCATTGAAAACTTCTAAGATCTGAGTCCGCTCTTCCTCGGTGATCCACTCCATTTCCGACAAGGGCCGGTCCGGATGCTCCACCGCTTGGGTCAGGATCCGACGGAAGTGACGGCCCATCCGTTCCACCGTTTCTTCCTTAAACAGGTGTGTGTTGTATTCCACCAGCACCCGTGGCTGTTCCCCGTCTTGGATATACCAGGTCATATCAAACTTGGCCGTACCCCACTCGGGATCGCGGGGACGGACTGTCAAACCGGATAAACGCCATTTCACAGGAAGGGAGTCCCAAACAAACAGCGTGTCAAACAAGGGATGGCGGCTGGTATCCCGTGGCAGATTCAGTTTTTCCACCAAGTCCTCAAAGGGAAAATCTCCGTGTTCCACGCTTTCCAGAAGAACGGCGGTACATTGTTTCAGATATTCGGAAAACGATTCTTCCTCGGCCAGGTGGCTTTTCAGCGGCAGCAAGTTGACAAACATCCCCACCGTCGATTCCAGATCGGCATGGGACCGGCCCGCCACCGGTGTACCGACGGTCACCTCTTCTTGCCCCGCATATCGCGACAGCAGGATTTTGTATGCGGCCAACATCACCAGAAAGCGCGTCGTTTTCCGATCCAAGGAGAGATCCGTTAACCGGTCCGCCAGCCGCGGATCCAACCGAAAGGTATGCACACGCCCTTCATGGGTCCGTACCGGCGGACGGGGGTGATCGGTGGGGAATGGCAGGGGCTTGGGACCATCTGAAAAACGTTCCAGCCAAAAACGTTCCTGCTTTTCCCACCATCGGCTGGAGCGCATCTGCTGTTGCCAGACGGCAAAATCCTTGTATTGAATGCGCAGGGCGGGAAGCGACTTCCCTTCATAGAGAGAAGCCAATTCCTTGGTCACGATCTCCATGGAAACCCCATCGGCAATAATGTGGTGCATGTCCAAGAGCAGCCAATGACGGTCGGGAGCCAGGCGCAGTAAACGCGCCCGGAACAGAGGAGCCGAATCGAGGGAGAACGGCTGGATGAAGCGGCGGGCTTGCTCTTCGGCCTCGGCTTCCGTCACCTCCACACACGCCAATGCAAAGGGAACTTCCGGATGGATACGCTGTTTTAGTTCTCCTTCACGGAAATGAAACGAGGTACGGAAGGAATCATGGCGTTTGACCAGTTCCGCCAGGGCTCCGTTCAGCCGTTTCACGTCTAATTCCCCTTCCATCTCCAGCACGGTCGGGATATGGTAGGCCATATCGGCCCCTTCCATCTGTTGAACGACCATCATCCGTTTCTGTGCGGAGGAAACCGGATAGTCGGCTTGTCCCTCAACCGGTTGGATCGGGCGGAAATCACTCTTCTGCGTCATTCGGATCCAATCCGCCATTTTCCGTAGGGTTCGGCGGCCGAAGATCTCACGGAGAGGAATCTCCACCTGCCAGTGTTGATGAATGCGGGACACCAGCTTCATCGCCGACAGAGAATGGCCGCCCAGGTGGAAGAAGTCATCTTCCATCCCAAACCCGTCCGACCCCAACACCTCCCGCCAGATCGCAGCCAGCTCCTCTTCCGTCCGGTTGGCAGGGGGATGGGACGACCGCCTACGATCCCATTCACCCCGGGGTGCCGGCAGCGACTGCCTGTCCACTTTTCCTCCCGTGGTGAGAGGAATCGTATCCAATTCTATAAAATAGGACGGAATCATATATTCGGGCAGCTCCCCTGCGAGATACTCCCGCAGATCGTCCACGGACCAGACGCTTTCCGTCACGATATACGCACACAGACTCGCCGGCTCGTCTCCATCCCGGATCACTGTCACCACCCCGTCCTTCACATGAGGGTGGGCCGTCAACCGTGCTTCGATCTCGCCCAACTCAATCCGATGGCCCCGTATTTTCACCTGATGATCCATGCGGCCGAGGTACTCCAGATTCCCGTCGGGAAGAAAGCGGACCCTATCACCGGTTTTGTACATCCGTTCTCCCGGTACAAAGGGGTTGTCCACAAACCGCTTTTCCGTCCATTCCGGCCGGTTCCAATATCCCCGCGCCAGCCCGTCGCCTCCGATACACAGTTCCCCCGGAACTCCGATGGGCATGAGGTGGTGATTGGAGTCCAGCACATACACGCTTTTATTGGCGACCGGCCGGCCAATCGAAGGCTTCTTCCCATCGGGGGAACAGACCCCCAGTGTGGCGTCCACTGTGGTCTCCGTCGGTCCGTATGCATTGATAAACATCCGATCCCTTCCCCAGATTCGAACCAGATCGGCGGATAATTCCTCGCCTCCGGTACTGATCAATTCCAGGTCGGGCAAGTCGCCTTCAGGAAGCTCCCGCAGCAATGTCGGCGGAATAAAGGGAATGGTTGTAATGCGGTTGTCACGCAGCCATCGAATGAAGGCATGTCCGGATAAGAGCGTCTCTCTTTCTACCATATAAAGTGTCGCTCCGTGAAAGAGAGTACAAAAAAGTTCGCTGACGGATGCGTCGAAACTAAAAGAGGCACACTGGGACACCCGGCTCTCGGGCCGGATCGCATACAGGGGAGCCGTCGAGGCGAGTCCGCACACGGAACGGTGTTCAATCATGACGCCTTTGGGCTTTCCGGTGGAACCGGAGGTATAAATCATATAGGCCAAATCACCCGGCCCGTTAACGGATTCCAGATCTTCGCCGCACCCTTCGGGTTGATCCACCGGTACCCGGACACCCGAAAAGGAGAGATCCTCTCCCAGCCCTTCCCCCACGACCAACACCCGGACACCGCTGTCTTGCAACAGGGTTTGCATTCGCTCGACGGGAGTGTCGGGATCCAGCGGAACATAGGCTCCCCCGGCCTTTAACACTGCCAGGATCGCCACTACCATTTTGGGGGAACGATCACACAGCACTCCGACGAATTCTTCCCGCTTGACTCCTTCCTCCCGCAATTTACGGGCCAGCCGATTGGCCCGTTTATTCCACTCACCATAATCGATTCTCTCTTCCCCCATAACCACCGCCAACCGCTGTGGGTGCTTCCGGACCCGCTCTTCCAACCAGCCATGGATGGTCTGATTCCGGGGATCATCGGTTTTCGTACGGTTCCAGTCGGACAGAAGACGCTTTCGTTCCTTTCCCTCAACGACTTCAATCGATTGGAGCGGAAAATCGGGTGTCTTCAGCACCGCATCAACCAGAACATGGAAATGATTCGGGATGTTTTTGATAAAGTCGGCAGCGTGAACACCGGGGTCGAAGGATAAGACCACTTCCCACTCTTCTCCCGGATACACGGTCACGTCGAAATCGTAATGGGTCTGTTCAAACGCTTCCAGGCTGGTAATCCGAAAGCCCGTATCATTTCCGGCTCCCCATTCCTCCGGGCTTACGGGGTAATTTTCAAAGACGACAACATGGTCGATCCACTCCCGTCCCGCAGCCGCCGCCGGCTGGATGTCCGCAAGGGATACATAATCATGGGAGGTGGATTCCAGCGCATCATCCCGAACACGCTGCAATACGTCGAGAAAGGATTCCCCCTCCCCGGTTTTGACGCGGACCGGGATGGTGTTGATAAACAAACCCACCATCTTCTCCACATCGGGTAAGTCCGCCGGACGACCCGACACAACGGATCCAAACAGGATATCGCGGGTATCTTGGTATTTTTGCAGTAAAACACCCCACAGGGTCTGAAAGGCGGTGGAGGCGGTCGCTCCGTGTGAACGCGCCAGCGCTTCCAGTTGTCGGGTCCTTTCCCCGGAAAGGCGAAACTTCACTTTTTCATGCATACCGGCCGCTTTCGGCTGGAAGCAGGTAGCGGGCAAGCCGCTCCCTCCTTCCCACCCGTCCAATCGCTTTCGCCAAAACCGCTTCGCCTCTTCTACATCCTGCTGGAGCAACCAACGGATATAGCGGCTGTAGGGGACCCCTTTTTCCGCCGCCCCGACTCTGCCGCACAGCCGCTCTTGGTAAGCCTCCAGCCATTCCGGGACTAACAGACCGAGACACCAACCGTCCAGCAGAATATGGTGATGGCTCCACACCAACGCATACTCGTCGCCGCTGAGACGGATCCAAGCAAACCGGATCAGCGGTTCCTTTTCCAAATCAAAGCCCTTTTCCCGGTCTTTGCGCCGATACTCCTGAAGCCATGCCGAACGTGCATCGGGACCCGCATCGGACCAATCGAATCGCTCCAGGGGTACCGGTCGCTTTTTCCATACCACCTGCATCGGTTGAGAGAAGTTTTTATGAATGAAATTGGTCCGGAGAATCTCGTATCTCTCAACCAATTCATTCAGGCTTTCTTCCAAAACATCCGGATCAACCACCCCTTGTAAATAAAAGGTGGTCTGTTCAAAGTAACTGCGGGAATCCGGCTCTTTCAAATGATGATACAAAATGCCCTTTTGAAGGGGAGAGAGCTCATACAAGTCCTGAATATTGTTTTTGTTCATCATCCACCCGCACACCTCATTTCTTATATCGTTCCCCATCAGGTAACCGTTTTTCTCGGCCTTCACGGACAAGTCGTCGGCTTGGTTTTCCGTCCTCGCTCCATGCACTCACAAAGCACCAGTCTCGCCTTGGTCCCTTTGCGTTCCCAGGTCTCTTATGCGTGGCTAGTACTACAGTTGCATTTGTACGAAGAGTATATATGAACGTAGGTCGGTCGGGCTGGTGGGCTGTCTTCGATCTCTTGCAAAAAGCGCAAAGGATCGCAGCCATCCCACCACCCTCCCTTCTCACATCTGCGCCTGCTCTTATAAGTACAACTGTAGTACTAGAGTCGACTCCGCAGGATTTCCAAGCCTACCTCCAGAAATCCGATCGATATTTGATAGAAGGGGCGACAGGCATGACGCCACCACATCCTCACTACTTTAAAGACTCTAAAAACTGTTCCAATTCGTCCATTTGAATATCGTTGGCGCTGAAATCACTCGGGGTGTATTCCGTCTCTGTTTTGGCTGTACAATGGCGGACAACGTTGGTCAATTGGCTTTTGAAGCGCTCCGCCAGTCGCTTGATGGTTTCCCGGTGCAAAATCTTCCGATTGTAACGAAAAGCAAATCGCATCGTGCCCTCCAACACCATTCCGTTTATATCCAATGGAACCGGCATCCATGAGCGGGGTCCCATCGGATCCCCCGACGGCAACGGCGCCACTCCCACTCCTGCCACCTGCCAAGGTCCGGCATCGTATTGACCCAGATAATTGAAACCGATTGAAGGACACAACGAAAACTTCATGGAAGACCGTGCGCTTTCCGGAGCGAGATAACGCAGGATCCCGTAGCCGATCCCTTTGTTAGGAACCCGGCGAAGCGTCTCCTTTACGGACTTGATCATCTGGTCGATCCCATGCTCACGACAGGAAAAGAGAACAGGGTAGGTGGAAGTAAACCAACCGACCGTCCGCGACAGATCGACTCCATCGATGATTTCTTCCCGGCCGTGACCCTCCATCTGAATGGCGACCGTCTCTCCATCGGTCCACTCCTTCACTACGGAAACCAAGGCCGCCAACAACAAATCGGTGATTTCCGTCCGGTACGCCCGATGGGCCTCCGTCAACAGCAGACGGGTGGTTTCCGCATCCAATGATACGCTTTCCACTTCCGTTTCCCGGCGTTCACACGGATCGGGTCCTTCACGGTCCTTGGGAATGCCGGCAACCTTCCTCTCTTCCAGCGAACGCCAATAAGAGATTTCCGCGAGCGGTGATTTCTCATGGGCCATCTGCCGCAGGCGGCGGCTCCATTCCTGAACGGAACTGGTCTTCTCCGGGAATCGGATCTCTTTTCCCTGCAAGACTTGTTCATAGCCCGTCTGAAAATCTTCCAGTAGAATTCGCCACGATACCCCGTCCACCACCAAATGGTGAATAATCAACAGCAGATGGTCCCCTTCCCCCGTCCGAAACAGCCCGGCACGCATCAGCGGACCCTGTTCCAGATCCAGGGACGCCTGCATCCGCTCCGCTTCCCGTTCCATGAGAGCGGCGGCGTTCCTGTTTCCGGTCCAGTCGAAGGTTTC
Source organism: Desmospora profundinema (assembly GCF_031454155.1). GTDB lineage: Bacteria > Bacillota > Bacilli > Thermoactinomycetales > DSM-45169 > Desmospora > Desmospora profundinema. The sequence continues at coordinate 214,304 of NZ_JAVDQG010000006.1, read as the reverse complement.
CAGACTCACATGGTTCCCCGCCACAGGCAAGTTAGTTTGAATCACCCGATTTTTCTCGCGGCGGTATCGCATCCGCAAGGCATCATGGTGTTGGACGAGAGCGGAGAGTACCCGCTGTACCGCCTGCTCTTCCCAACCCGCGGGATGATAACCCATCATCGCCTGATTCCAGTGATGGGGATCCTGTGTCTGGGTATCAAAAAACCACTGTTGGATGGGTGTCAGCGGCACCTCGCCCACCACCGGCCCCTGGTTTGTGGGTGCGTCGGCTTCCTTTACATGGGGGGCCAGCTCGTAAATGGTGGGGTACCGATAAAGATCCTTCGTATCCAACTTCAAACCGCGGGCATTCAGTTTGGCCGCGATTTGAATACCCTTGATAGAATCCCCTCCCCATTCCAGGAAGTGATCATGGATGCCCACCTCATCCGTCTTCAACACCTCCGTCCAGACTTCCGCCAGAATCTGTTCGACCCGATTGCGGGGGGGCTGTTTAGTTTGTTTCGCTTCTGCCGAAGGGTCGGGAAGGGGCAACGCCCGCCGATCCACTTTGTTATTGGCCGTCAACGGCAACCGTGCAAGCCGCACCACATGGGAAGGGACCATGTACCCGGGCAGCACTTCCGCCAGATGCGTCCTCACATCGGAACCGTCCGCCCCCTCCTCAAGGACCGCATAGGCGCACAGATAAGGATCCCCTCCGTCCCGTCTGTCGATGACAATTCCCTCTTTTACCTGGGGATGTTCCAGCAGCCGTCCGGTCACTTCGTCCAACTCGACGCGATGGCCGCGGATTTTTACCTGGTCATCCATCCGTCCCAGGAATTCAATGGTTCCATCAGAAAGCCAGCGGGCTCGGTCTCCTGTCTTGTACATGCGCAACCCCTGCCGGAAAGGATCCGGAACGAACTTCTCCCGGGTAAGGGCTGGACGTTTCCAATACCCGCGTGCGATCCCCACCCCGGAGATGCAGAGCTCTCCGGGGACGCCAATCGGTTGCGGTTGATCTTGCTCATTTAAGATATACACCCGTTTGTTCAAAATCGGTTTCCCGATGGGGATCCGGTCCATCCCCGGCCGACAGAACATCTGGGTGGCTGTGACGGTGGCTTCCGTCGGTCCGTACATGTTGATGAAGAGCTGATCCCGTGCCCAGGGATCGACCACATCGGCGGTAAGCGGCTCCCCGCCCACGAGAATCGATTCCAGATGGGGGAGATCCCTGTACGGCAGCGAGCGCAACACCGACGGCATCAAACCGGCGTTTGTGATTCGCTTTCGGTCCAGCCAATCGAGGAAATCCGGTGAGAGAAGCATCTCTTTTTTCGTCAACACCAAGGTGGCTCCCGACAACAGGGAGGGGAACATATCCAAGATGGAGGCATCGAAACTGACCGAATAAAACTGGAGCTGGCGACCCCCGGGTCGGGCTATTCCGTTTTGCCGCATCAGCTGTACGATATTGCATACTCCCTGGTGTTCCACCATCACTCCCTTGGGCTTTCCTGTCGATCCGGATGTAAAGATCATGTAGGCGAGATCCCCAGAGCCGCTGACGGACTTCAGGTTGCTTCCCTCTCCCCGGAACCACCGGTTATCGTCGATTACCATCACCTCCCCCCCGTAGCCAGGGGGAACATTCAGGTGACTTTGAGTCAATAAAAGCGGTGACTCCGTCTCTTCCAGCAATGCTTCAATCCGGCGAGAAGGCAAATCGGGATCGATCGGAACATACGCTCCCCCCGCCTTAAGAATGGCCAACATTCCCACCAGCATGGACACCGAGCGATCCACCATCAGGTTGACGAAGTGATCCCGTCCCACCCCTTTATCCCGCAACACTCGGGCCAATTGGTTGGCCCGCTCGTTCAGGATCCGGTAGGTCCATTCTTCCTCCTCCCCCTCCACCGCCACCCGGTCGGGGGTGTTTGCCGCCTGCATTTCAAACCATTCATGCAAGGTGCGGGCGGCGGGATAATCCGTGCAGGTATCGTTAAAGGCCTCCAGGATCCGTTCTTTTTCCTTCTCCGTCAAGAGCTCCACCTCTGCCAAGGTGAGGGCGGAATCCGCGATCAGTTGCTGCATGACATGCCGGTAATGGCGGAGCAGCCGCTGGACGGTCTCCCGATCAAACAAATCGGTGTTATATTCTACTCTGATGTGGATGGCATCCCGATCAAACACTTCCCATGCCAAATCCGCCTTGGCTCCCTGCCACGGCGGATCGCAGGCGCGAACCTGCGTTCCGGGGAAAATCGGATCCGGCAAATCCATGTTCTGCATGATGAAGAGGGTGTCAAACAACGGATTTCGGCTGGGGTCGCGGTGCATATCCAGGGAGTCGATCATCTCTTCCAGCGGATAATCCCCATGCTGGAACGCCTCCAGCACCCGCTTTTTCACCTGTTGCAGGAACCCGTGGAATGGTTGGTCCTGCTGCGTACCCTGACGCAGCGGCAACGTATTGACAAACATCCCGAATATGGATTCCAGATCCGGGTGAGACCGGCCCATGTGGGGAGTTCCCACAATGATGTCCTCCTGGCCGCTTATTTTGGACAACAGCCAATAATAACCCGCCAACAGGACCATAAAAGGAGTGACCCCCTGTTTCCGGGCAAACGCCCGCAGCGACTCTGTCTCCGCTCTGTCCCACTCCCGGGTCATCCGTTCTCCGTCAAAGGACTGCACCGGAGGCCGCGGACGGTCCGTCGGCAACTCCAACACCGGCAATTCCCCTGCTAAATTCCCCTTCCAGTACGCTTCCTGTTCAGCCATCTTTCCTTCGGCGAGCAGCCGTCTCTGCCATACCGCGTAATCCTTGTACTGGAACGGCAGCGACGGCAACGTTTCTCCGGCAGCCAACCGACTGATTTCCCGGTTGAGGAGAGCAACCGACAACCCGTCGGAGATAATGTGGTGCATGTCCATCAACAGCACATGCCGATTCGGACCCAGGCGGATCAGCCCCACACGGAACAAAGGCGCCCGATCCAGCCGGAAGGGACGAATAAATGAACGTGCAGTCGCCTCCAGGCTCTGTGTATCCGCCTCCAACCGCTCCAGGTCCCACCGGACACGATCATGCACCCGCTGCCTCAGTTCCCCGTTTTCGTAATGAAACGAGGTTCGCAAGGCTTCATGACGGTCAATCAAGGTGCGAAAGACCGTCTGCAACCCTTCGATAAAAAGGGGTCCCGTGATTTCATACAGAAAGGGAGTATGATAGCTTGTACTGGTAACATCCCATTGTTGTACGGCATACAAGCGCTTTTGTGCCGAAGAGACCGGATAAGAGCCTCCCGGTGCGACACGGGGAATCGATTCCAACCCGACCTGCTCCGCTTCGTCGATGTACCGGGCCAGCCGTTCCACCGTAGAATGCTCAAACAATGCCGACAACGGCAGCTCTACGTTCCACTCCCGCCGGATCCGTGACAGCAGCAGTGCCGCTTTCAGAGAGTGCCCGCCCACTTCGAAAAACGGATCCCGAATCCCGATGCGATCGATTCCCAGCACTTCCTGCCACAACTGCAGCAGCCGTTTTTCCGTCTCCGTCGCGGGGGCCTCTGTTACAACCGACTCTGACCGCGCCGACGGCAAGGGCAAGGCCCGGCGATCCACCTTGCCGTTCGGCGTCAGCGGCAACACGTCCAATCCCACATAATGGGTGGGAATCATATAGGCAGGAAGGGCCTTGGAGAGATGGCGGTTCAGTTGGTCCACCGTCCATTCACCGTCGCTTACCACATAGGCGCATAAGTGAGAATGGCCCTGTTCATCTGTCCGCGCCGTGACTGCCGCTTTGCTGACGCCGGGAAACTCCAAGATTCGCGACTCGATTTCCCCCAGCTCGATACGATGTCCACGGATTTTTACCTGTTGGTCGATCCGATCCAGAAACTGGATCGCCCCGTCGGGCAAACGCCGCACCAAATCCCCTGTCCGGTATAGTTTTTCTCCCGGAAGAAACGGATGGTCCACAAACTTGTCCGCATCCAGTTCCGGCTGGTTCAGATATCCTTTCGCCAGACCATCGCCCCCGATGCACAATTCCCCCGGAATCCCCACCGGCTGTAACCGGTCACCGGAGTCAAGCACATACACAGTGGTGTTGTGAATCGGTCGTCCGATAGGGATGATGCCGCAGGCCGTATCGTTGTCCGTCACCGGGTGAAACGTGGCGAAAACGGTGGTTTCGGTGGGACCATACACATGGACCAGCCGATTTTCCCCCAGGCAAGCGAGCGCCTTTTCCACATGCTTGGGCGATACTTTCTCTCCCCCGAAAAAGATCTTCCGAAGTCCGGCCAAACAAGCCGCATCCACATCCACCAAGGTATTAAACAAGGCCGTGGTCATAAAAGAGACTGTTACCCCTTCATCGACGATCAAACGGGACAACCGGGAAAAATCCAAGACGTCCTCTTGTGAAACCATTACCAACGCCGCACCGTTTAACAAAGCATGGTAGATATCGAATGTGGAACCGTCAAAGGCGTAGTTGGAAAGCTGCAGCACCTTGTCGTCATCCCGCATGACCACATATCCGTTGTTCACAACGGTTCGCACCACATTTCGGTGCGTAGTCAAAATGCCCTTTGGCTTTCCGGTGGAGCCGGAAGTATACATGATATAGGCCACATCATCGGACTGGCTTTCATCCTGCCAACCGCTCTCGTGCGAGTGAAACGCCGTTTCGGGAATCAGATCCAGCAAAAGACCGTCATAATGGAAAGCCGTTTCGAGATGGGGATCTTTCAACAAAAGTCGGGCTCTGCTGTCTTTCAGCATAAACGCCGTTCGTTCCGGCGGGGTGGATGGATCGATGGGAAGATATGCGCCCCCCGCCTTCAGGACGGCCAAGATCGCCGTGATCATCATCGGGGAGCGATCCACCAACAGCCCCACCACGTCTCCCCGCTTCACTCCCTTCTCCCGCAACCAACAAGCCAACCGATCGGAACGTTCCCCTAATTCACGGTAGGTGACCCGCTCGTCGCCAAAAACCACTGCTGCATGATCAGGCGTGCGCTCCAACTGTTCTCGAAACAGCTGATGAAGCGTCCGATTTTTGGGATAGGGGTGTTCCGTACCGTTCCAATGAAACAGCAGCGTCTCCTTTTCCTCCGCCGTCACCAATTCCATCTCCGACACGCACATCCCGGGATCCGCAACGATCTGCTCCGCCAGACGGCGAAGGTGTCCGAGCAGACGGCGGGCAATGTCGTCGTCATAAACGGCACAATCGTAATCCACAGCCAGACGGACCCTTGCGTCGGACACCCAATGAAGCCAAAGATCCGGTTCCGCTCCCCGGCTCCGGCTGGTGTCTTCTTGAGGCGGGTGAAGCACCCCTTTTCCTTCCTCGTACACAAACAAAGGGGACTCTTTTCCCATTAGTCCGGACGCTTTCACCGAAATCCAGCCGTGTTTTTCCTCCCGCAAGCGGCGGCAACACTCCACCACCGACGAATTCTCCCCGACGGATATTCGGGCTAACCGGGCATGATCAGACCACTCGGATGTCGGCTTCCACGGACGGTCGTCCTTCCGCCAACAGACCGCCGGATACACCCCTTCGTCCGCCAACTGGTATTTGTACAGCAAAATGCCCCACAGGACTTGAGCCAGATCCGATTCTTCCACCCTCCAGGAATCAACCAGCCTGCGGAGCCCTTCCACCAACGAAAGATCCCACTCCAAAACCAATCGATTCCGCCCCGATTTTGCGGAAGTCAACGGAACACGGGGAATTCCCACGCTCTCCCCCACCCGATTGAGACGTTTCTCTCCATGAAGCATTTTTAACCCTCTCCCATCATTCCATTTGCAAATGGTTTTCAAAAATCGTCCCCTTTGCATATGATTTTTGATTTTTTAGGGATGAAGGTATCCGGCGTGCTTTCTAAAACCTTCACGATTCCCATTACAGATTGAAAGAACGATTATATCCTGGTTGACGAAGAATATTTTTACACTATTCAATACTATATACAAATAAAATAAAAGCACAAGTGATTTCTTTTTAAAAGTTCCTTTATGGATTTGTCAACTTCACATTTACGCATTTTTTCCACTATTATATAGAGGAATCCTCTTGTTATAAACGAAATTATACGATATGATCCAACATGGAATGATTGTCCAAGCGCATCATCATTTCTTATCATAATAAAATCATTCTTTAAGATAACTTTAACGATTATTTAAATATTAAAAGGGCATAGGAAATCCATACGGAGGTCCCATTGATGAGCCAATCCCTAGCCGTAACAGAGCAGCAGCCGCAGGAACGGAAACATTCATCGCTGTTTCGGAATCACGCTTTTCTATTCGCTTGGCTGTCCAGCCTCTTTACCAGCTTCGCCACCGCGATCTATCTGCTATCGGAATCTTGGTATGTCGTCAATCATTTGAAAATGGGAGCGTCGTTGGGACTTGTGTTAATGGCGACAGCCATTCCGCGTTTGCTGCTTATGCCGATCGGAGGGATTTTGGCGGATCGTATCAGGCGCACCCGCATCCTGTTTCTGTCGGATTGCACCCGTTGTGGATTATTGCTGATCATGGTGATCTGCTTTTTATTGGATGTGCTGACGTTTAAATGGCTGCTCGTTTTCGCCTTGATCTACGGGGTATTGGACGCCTTTTACTGGCCGGCATCCTCCTCCTTGATCCCCGTAATCGTGCCCAAGGAGCAATTGGCGCAAGCCAATTCCATTATCGAAATGACCCGACAGGCAGGATACATGGGAGGGCCTTTGCTTGGAGCATTGGTATTAACGGTGGCCTCTTATGATTGGCTCTTTGGTGTCATCGCCCTGATCTTGTTGTTTGGTGCGTTATGGATTTTATTTATCCGTGATCCCCAAACCCGGATGGGACAGGAACAAGAAAACACGTCTTTCCTTCAAGACGGCAAAGACGTGTTCTTGTTCGCCCGGCAGGATTCGTTTCTTATCGCCTTATTATTGACGGTTTTCATCGTCAGTCTCCTGCTGACGGGGCCATTGTCGGTGGCCATTCCCCTTTTTGTAGAACAGAACAGCGGCACGGCGCTTCACTTAAGCTATCTGGAAATCTCCATCGCGGTGGGAATGCTGCTCGGCGGACTGACCATCGCCAGCGTAAAACTGAAGAAAAAAAGAGCCTTGTTGGCATGGGGATGCTTATCCACCTTTGGAGGATGTGTGTTTTCCCTGGGAATCGCCAGTCAATGGACCGCCGCCATCCTTGCTCTGTTGGCGGGCGGAGTGGTGCTTACCATGGGGAATACGCTGTTGGTAACCCTGCTTCAGGAACGGACCCCCACGGATAAAATCGGGAGAGTGATGAGTTTGGTCACCACCGCTACCACCGGTCTGGTTCCTCTGTCACACGGCATGGTCACGATGTTTCTCAACAATGGAGTCGCATTATCGTCTCTCTTACTCATTTTCGGCGGGCTCTCCTTTTTCTTTTGCCTGATCCTGATGGCAACCCTCAAAACCATTCGCACGGTTGATTAATACGTACGGAATAACCTAAAAAAACCGCGTGCAGCCCTCTCGGGTTGTACGCGGTTTTTTATGGAATCACCGGCGAAGGCGAATCCAAGCCGGAATGTATGTTTCCCTTTTTTGCTCCTGCTTCCGTTCGACTTGCCATTCCTCGACCAAAGCCTGCGCATCGTTTCCCAAACGCTTGCGCTGCAATTCACTCATGCCCTCCCCAACCGCATATCGATTCTCCGCCAACATCCCGTCGATCGATTCTTCCAGTGTAAACCCCCGGCTCACATATACCGCTACCCGCTCGATTCCCTTTTTCCGGTCGGTCCATCGAAACTGACCCATCGTTTATCCCCATCCCCGCTAAAATATGAGTGCATGATTGATTGTAACGATTTATGCGGGATTCTTCTCTCCGAAAAAAGGATTGAGTTGGATCGTTCGACGGACCTAGTGCCTATCCGGTCCCTCCATCTGTTACCTGGGGCCTTCACTCTGAAAGATCGGTCGGCTTGGTTTTCCGTCTCTGTTCTAATGCACTCAAAGAGCACAAGTCTCGCCGCCGGAAAACCAAGCCTCCCTCCAAGAAAACACGAGATCGATTGGAAGAAGGAGAAACATGAGAGTCCTAAAATTGCGGCTGTCCCCACATCTGTAGCAAGTCACCCATCACATCCGCCTTGGTGGACTCATTTTCCCGCATCCAATACATTTCGATTTTGGCAATTCCCTCGGTTGGAAGCAGCCGTTGTGGCAGCGAAACGGGAAACTGAACAGTAGTAAATTCTTTTCCCGGCTCTTTACGGAAAGAAACGCTTCTTCCTTTGAGAACCAAACGGGAACTGAAGCTGTCCACTACGTAGATGTTGTAATAAAACTGGGACACGGGGATGTCTTTGACATCGACCGAGATTTCATACTTCCCATCCGATCCGCTTACCCGGTAACGATAAAAAGTCTCGTTATCCTTTTCGGCCGCAGAGGGAAGCTCCCGCCACCAGGGGTGGTTGCCTTCGATAATGTCCATGTCTTCACTTGGACTTGGCGTCTCCTCTTCTGATAGAGAGTGGGTTTCCAAAGGCTCCTCGCTGTTGTCTTCTGCAAAATCGTTGCCGGCGATTGCTTGAACGACAAAAAAAGCGACCGCAACGATAATGGCTGATCCCAAACCCACCAGAATTTTTTTCTGCTTTTTCCTCTCACCGTCGACAGCCCTCCGCCTTCCACCGGTCGTGATGGATTGTTGCAGGGCTTGTTTCATCTCCAGTACACTCTGGAACCGTTTGCTCGGATCCTTTTCCGTCGCTTGATTAATGATCTCGCATAAACGCTCCGGGATATTGGGATTGATTTTCCGTGGATCCGGGAGCGGTTCCTCGAGGTGTTTCAGCGAAATGGAAACAAAGTTCTCCCCATCAAAGGGAACGGTACCCGTCACCAGCTCATAAAGCAGAATACCCAGGGAGTATACGTCCGAAAAATATCCGACGGGATCTCCTGTGGTTTGTTCCGGTGATATGTAATGAACCGAACCCATCACCATCCCTGTTTGGGTAATGGCAGGATTGTTGAGAAGAACAGAAATACCGAAGTCGGTGACCTTCACCCGCCCGTTCGAAAGGCGCATGATGTTATGAGGTTTGATGTCCCGGTGTATAATCCCGTTTTCGTGTGCGTGAGCCAACCCATCGCAGATTTGAGAAACGATGGAGACGGATTCTTCCGGAGAAAAAGCTCCTTTCTGTTCAATGCATTCGTACAAGGATTGCCCCTCTACGTATTCCATGGTCATGTAGTAGATCGAACCTTCCCGGTTTACGTCGTATACATTGACCACATTGGGATGGGACAAGGCTGCGGAAGCTTTTACTTCCCGGATAAAGCGACGGATAAATTCCTCATCGTGCATCAGTGATTCACTCATCACTTTGACGGCAACATAGCGTTCCAGCAGCAAATCTTTTGCTTTGTAGACAACGGCCATCCCACCGCCGCCCACACGCTGGAGAATGTCATACCTACCGGCCAATCGCTTGCCTTCCATTCATTATCTCCTCAGTATTCATAGAAATGATTCCAGACTTGAGGCAACCGTATTCGTTCAAATTATCAGATAAGACCAACCTTAGACAATACTATCATACAATCAATCATGGATCATGACCAGAAACTGTACCGGTAACAGCAGGCTTTTTTCTCCCCGCCCCACTGGAATTCCTGCAAACCCATCGATGTGAAAAAATATCGACAAAAAACGACACGAAAATGCCCCCTCCTTTCGAACACTTATATAGGAGGATTTTTTTATTCATCCAATCATTCCGACGGAAGGAAAGTGAAGAGCATGGAAACAACGGTCCAAACCCAGGAAAGCGTGCCCGCCGAAATCAAAAAATGGAGCTGGGGCGCTTTTTTCCTCGGCCCGATCTGGGGCATCTTCAACAACGTCTGGATCGCACTTTTGGGCTTCATTCCTTTAGTTAACCTCGTAATGATCATCGTCCTGGGTCTCAAAGGAAATGAGTGGGCCTGGAACAACAAAGAATGGCGCGATGTGGAACACTTCCAGAAAGTCCAGCGCGCATGGGGCTGGTGGGGCTTCGGCATCTTCCTCGTCAGCCTGGTCATTTCCATCATCATGATGTTCCTCATGTTAAGCGCTGCGGTCATGATAACCGAAGTCTGATCAGCGCACCAATCAAAGGGCCCGAACCCTCGTCAGAGGGCCTCGGGTCCTCTTTTCAACAAACATGAAACAATTACCAGTAAAATTTGCATGAAAATAATGAACACCACACGCTGTGTAGTATTCCATTTATCGTTATATTCGTATAAAATAATGATAAATCTTCTAGATTTCGTAGAAAGGTGGACTCACATGAAGACCATGGAGATACACGAACTGGGTGAAATTATCCGCAAGACCCGCAAAGACCGTGGCCTCCGCCTGGAAGACCTGGCAGACGACAACATCTCTCCTGCCACCATCAGCAACATCGAACGTGGCGTCCCGCATGTCAGTATGGATAAAACCTATTACCTGCTGGACAAGCTGGAGTTGAAATTAGAAGAAATTCCGGAATTGTTGTTAAAAGAGAAAGAGGAACTCACCGAACTGCGAGATTTGTTCATCGCGGCCGAGACCTTAATCGATGCCGGCAGCACCGATAAAGCCCAATCCATCCTGGATAAAATCGAGTTGGATGATAAGCACCCTTATGCTTCCACAAAGTATTTTTTGCAAGGGAAATGTTATATGAGCAGTGGAAAGCTAAAACGGGCTGAACGCAATTATTATCGTGCAATTCAACTTTCCAGCGGAGAAGAAACTAAAACTAACATTGAAACCGCGAGTTTTTCAGAGTTGGGGTTTATCCAGTATAAACTGAATAATTTGGAACAAGCTTTAAAATTTACTGATAGCGGAATAGATGCCTATAGAAAAACAGGGGAAAGAGAGTACCTTTGGCCTTTGCTTAATCGCAACAAGGCAATCTATCTGGAAAGATTGGGACGCTTAGCGGAAAGTATGAGAGTAGTCCAGGGAATATGGGATCATCTCAATACTGTTCAGGATGTAGAAACAGTATTAAGCTTTTATTGGCTACGAGCCGAAATACTCAGAAGAATGGGGATTTACCAAGAAGCCCTGCAGTTTGCTTATGAAGGTGAAGAACTGGCTAGAAGAAATAAGAATTACTATTCGACATTCACTTTGTGGGAGTTATTGGGCAGTATTCACATGAACCTCCGTAAATGGGAAAAAGCCGAATTCTGTTTCGTTACGGCATTGGAGCTCGAGAAATGCCTGAATGAAGATCAGAAGAGATCCCTTACAAACTCCTATTCACGTCTAGGAATTGTATATATGCGCCAGGGAAAAACCGAGGAAGCTTTCAGTATGATCAAAAACGCAATTAGCAATGCAAATAAATATAACGATGCCCCAAGACTGATTAACTCACATTTGATTATGGGGAATTTCCGTGTTGCACACAACGATAGGAACCCCGCATTAAATCATTACAAGGAAGCTCTAGATCTGTCTCTTAAATACAATTTAAAACATAAAGAGCTCCAAGTAACAAGATATTTAGCCAACTATTGGGAAGGTGTAAACGAGGAGGAATTCCAAAAGGCTATACGGAATATCTATGTACTACAACAAGACATGCAAAGTGATGAGGAGGATTTGCTCGATGATGTCAGTATCTAGATTAGCCCTATCTCTTGTAGTATTTGGGCTTACCCTTACACTGTTTTTTGGGGATATTTCCTCTACGAATTTACAAAGCCCAACATTAAGTAACATCATTACAACTGCAAGCGAACCCGGTCGTGCCTAATAAATATCATATTACTTATTTTGCTTTCCTCTCGGAAGGCTATTTTTTTGCAATAAATCCCTTTTACCATTTTGCAACAACGATTATAATCGAAAGTATCCACTTATTAACAAGATCCTACTGAAATGGAGGCCCATATGGGAGATACTAAATTTTATGAATTGGGCAAGTTCATTCGCAAAACACGAAGAGAACGGGGATTGCGATTAGAGGATTTGGCAGACGAACACATCTCTCCTACAACAATCAGCAACATTGAACGAGGGGTTCCTCATGTCAGCAATGAAAAGGTGCTTTATCTGGCAAACAAATTGCAGATCCGGTTGGAACGAATACCCGAATTGCTTTTAAAAGAGAAAGATCAAGTCCGAATCCTCCATCAAAAAATGAAAGCCGTAGATACACTTCTATCCGCCTCCAAATTATCTAAAGCTGAACAGATCCTAAATGACTTGCCCATGGAAGCCGACCACCTGTTGTCACCGCAAATTCATCACCTTCACGCCAAGTTCCATCTGATAAATCAAAACTACCAACCTGCAAGCGACTTATATCAAAAAGCCATTCAACTTGCGGATGAGGGAACAGATTTAGACAATGTGAAGGCCGCTTGCTATTTGGACTGGGGATATCTTCATTACACCACGAACAACATGAAAGAAGCTTTAGAAACCACCGACAAAGGGATTCAAGCGTTTAAACATAACGGAAACAACCCACATCTCTGGTATTCCCTACACCGAAATAAAGCATTGTTCCTGGAACGATCTGATCGTTACATGGAAAGTATGAAGATTGTTTCCGATTTATGGGACAATCTTGACAAGATTGAGGAAATCGATACTATCCTGACTCTTTACTGGTTACGCGCCGAACTATCGCGTCAGTTGGGGAACATCGATGAAGCGATTAACTATGCTTACCAAGGAATTGAATTAGCACAACGGAATGAAAAGTACGAGTCACAATTTAATCTATGGACCGTTTTAGGAGTGATCCACCTCGATCAGGAAAAATGGGATCAGGCAGAGTTTTTCCTTCAAGTGGCATTAGAGCTAAGCGATCAATTGAGTTTGGACAACAGGAGTATCCTGATCTACACATACTCTCAACTCGCCATTGCATACATCCAACTGGGTAAAAAATCAGAATCCCTAACTGCGGCTCAAAAAACAATTGATTGGGGGGAAAGACTGCAAGAAACCTCATATCTGGTAGAAGCCTTGGTGATTATGGGGGGAATACAAAAAGTCCTCAACCATTTAGGTGCATCATATGGGTATTATCAAAAAGCCTTGGAATTATCCAGACAGCACCAATGGAAACGGAAAGAACAACAGATTATATACAAACTTTCATTATTCGGAAACGATCAAGAGATCGATTGGGAAACATTCCATCATCATTTTACAAAAGTCCAAAGCATGACTGAACTTAGTGATGATGAAATATTTGACGAGCTGTTGGATGAGAGGTGATTAATCATTCAGTCATCATCATACGAAGAGTTGGGGAAGATCATTCGGCAAACACGAAAAGAGCGGGGACTCCGTCTGGAGGATCTTGCCGATCAGAACATTTCTCCCGCCACCATCAGCAATATTGAACGAGGAGTTTCTCATGTAAGTAAGAGAAAAATTTTATATATAATGGAAAGGTTAGACCTTGACGAAAGCGTCATTCCGAAAATGCTCCTGCAAGAAAAAGAGCAAACGGATGAAATACTACTTAAGCTAATGTCAATCGAATCTTTAATCGACGCAAAACAACTTAAAAAGGCGTCATTCTATTTGGACAAAGTCAAATTAAACGAGAACCACCCCTTACTTGCTTTTCACCATTATTTAAAAGCAAAATGTTTGCTCGCCGAAGAAAAGTATAACAGAGCTGAGAAACTATTTTTTAAAGCTATTCAATTCGAAGACTTATGTCCTGAACAAAATATAAAATCCTGCAGTTACAACAATTTGGGTTATATATTTTTTTACAGAAATGATTTGAATAGAGCTCTTTATTTTACTGAAAAAGGGATAGAAAGCTTTATTGATAATAAATCAGGAAAATCCCTTTGGTTTATGCTTTATCGAAATAAAGCTATTTATCTTGAGAGGCTCGGAAATCTACATGCAAGCTATCAAACAATCCTGCAAGTGTGGGATGAAAAAGGAGATATTGAAGACTCAGACACGCTCCTAACCTTATATTGGATCCGGTCCGAAGTCTCCAGAAAAATGGGTATGTATGAGGAAGCAATTGAATTTGCTACAAGAGGTATTCGCATCGCTGCCAAAAATAAAGTCTACTATTCTCTTCTAACATTATGGATCGTTTTGGGAAGCGTATATATGAACCTGAAAGAGTGGGAATCGGCTGAAACTTGCTTAATCACAGCGAGATCACTAGAAGAGAATCTACCGTCACATTTAGTATCTCAAACAAATGTTTATTCAAGGTTAAGTGTCTTATACATGCGGATAGGCAAGGAAACGCAAGCTTTTGAAACCATTAAAAAGTCAATTGATGCTTCAGAAAAGATAAATAATGCCCCCTATTTAATAAATGACCTTCTGATTTTAGCCAATTTCCATAAAAAGAACGGCAACCTGACCAACTCCATACAGCAATACAAGAAGGCCTTAGAGCTTTGTCGTAAATACAATTATGAAAAAAAGGAAAAGCAGGTCATTTACCAAATGGCTCTATGCACCATGTTAAGCGAAGAGAATCGGATCACCTATTTAAAAGAATTGTATGCTCTTCAAAAGGAGTTCCAAATCGGCTATCACCAAGATCCAAAGGACATCTTCTAACATCCGATAATCAAACGGTATCGGAAGTTTAAAAAGTGCCCTGCAAATGCCCAGTCATTCCGGCATTTGCAGGGCTCTATGTTATGCTTTCTCCCCCAGACCTACAGGCGGTACCGACAAATAAAACGTCTCTTCCGCAAGCGAATGGCCATTTACGATCACTGCGAGGCGATGCCAGCCCTCGTAATGCTTCCGGGTTGTCAGATCCTTGAACCGTTGCCTCCTGACCACCTCGGTCCTTCCGGATGGATAGCTTTTTTCCGATATCTTGAACACCTTGCGGGAAGTGCTTCCCTTTGCTTTTACATAATCGATGGCGTATTCCAGACGAATGTGCTGCGGTGAAGAGGCCTGGTTGCACAGCTGAAACGTAAATTCCAATGAATCGCCTAGACGGATTTGCCGGTTCTTCAGAGAAAGATTGTTGACGGTCACATGAGCGGGAGCGTAGAACCCAAACAGGTCCAATGCTTCACGGTTTCCTTTTTTCAATAAGGTGCGGCAGCCGTGTTTGAGGATCCAATCCGTCCGGGGATGGGACCCTGCCCACTGGCGGGCGAGATCCAAGACGAGGCCCGGATGATCTTTGGAGATGTCGTTGATGTGGTTGGCCACGCTTTTTCGCACATACTCGGATTCATCCGCTTTCAATGTCTCCAAGATGGGAAGGACAGGAGCTGGATCTTCTCGAAGAAATGGGATCGGCTTGGCCCAGGGCAGACGGGGGCGGCATCCTTCACTGGCCAGCCTTCTGACATGGTGATCCGGATGACGGGCCCAGTCCACCATCTGGGACATCATGCGCGCAGGGGAATGCATCATAAAGCGACGAACGGCAAACTCCGCACTGGAGAATGCAGTAAACCGTTCCAATGCCGCCATCGAACATTCCCAATCCGCCAAACCGTAGACCTCCACATAATCGGGAAAAAACAAATATTCCAATCCACGGCACTTCTCCGCAATAGACATTAACAAGGAAACGGCATCGGAATAATTCATCGCCATGGTCGCATGCAGACAGTGTGTAACGTGCCTCATCCGTTGCTTAAACTCCCGGTGTTCCCATTCCTGATCAAATATACGATCCATAAACCGAGCGTCGTCAAAAGAAGGGTACGCCCTCTTTACCACACTGGAAAATTCCTTAAAAAAGAGGGAGTTGTACCTGTTTTTCAGATCCCCTTTCACTCTTCTTCTCTCCTGTCGTTTTTCTTCCTAACCCGCAAAACGCTCGGCCACCTCCCGTGCACGCAAAACCACATCGGAAAAAATCGTCTCCGTTTTTTCCGGGTATAAGGCCATTCCTTCCGCAAAAATGGATTCCACATCGGTTACACCCATAAAACCTAACAGTGCATGCAGGTACCGGCTGCTAAAATCCATGGCAGACGCCGGTCCTTTCGACCAAACGCCTCCACTGGTCTGGATGTGAACCGCTTTTTTCCCTTTAAGCAACCCAATCGGCCCCTGCTCCGTAAACTGAAATGTTTTACCGGCGATACAGATGGTATCCATGTGACTTGCTCCACACGGCTAAAGCCGTGGGCTTCTCGGATCATGGGGTGCGGTAACCCGCTGCCCTCTCCCGAAGGCTCCGCCCGAGCCTAAAAAAGTTGGAGTTCAAGCTAGCTGACCTTATATTCTGGTACGAAGCCGATGGCTCGATGAAGAATGTTTTGCGCCGCGTTGAGATCCCGATCCTCTCTGTAGCCACAGCGACAAGAGTGAACACGGACACTTAAGTCTTTCTTTACCATCCGACCACATTGCGAACAAAGCTGGGACGTGTTGTGAGGATCGACCAACTTCACTTCCTTACCCGGCCCATTCTGCCTTGTAAGTGGTGAAGTCGATCAACTGCCGCCAAGCGGCATCCGTAATCTTTTTTGCTAGGGGACGGTTTTTCACCATCCCTTTGATGTTGAGTTTCTCAAACGCGAAGAGGTCATAGCGATCCACCAGGGAACGGCTGATCTGATGAGCAAGGTCTTTTCGTTGATTCGCCACCCTCTCATGAGCTTTCGCCAACAACGCCACCGCTTTGCGCCGACGGTTCGAACCTTTCTTTCGACGGGATACCATTCGTTGCAATCGCTTGATCTTTCTTAACCCTTTCTCCAAAAAGTGCATCGCCGGGAAGAACTCGTTGTCTGAAGTGACCGCAAAGTGTTTCACTCCCAGGTCAATTCCTACCCGTTTCCCACTGGGTTTCAGGGGGGAAGGCTCCATCTCACAGGTTACCATTGCATAGTACCGACCATTCTTTCTTTTAATGGTGAGGGTCTTTGGTATCCCTTCCATTTGGCGATGTATCTTGATACGGATATTGCCAATCTTAGGGACACGGAGGAATTTCCCTTGGAACATAGACGGCTTTGCTTGCGGGTAAATCAAGGAATCAAACCGGTTTTTTCCCTGAAAACGAGGAAGCCCCGGCTTTTCTCCCCGTTTGACGCGACGGAAAAAATGTTGAAAAGCCCAGTCGAGGCGCTTCACCACTTGCTGCAGGACCTGGGAGTAAATCTGTTTAAATGCGGGAAGTTCCTTTTTCAATGAAGGAAGTTCCGTCGCTTGCTGATGATAGCTCAAGGAAAGACCTCGTCTCTTGTAGGCAAAACGACGTTGTTCCAGCATGCTGTTGTATAGCCATCGGCACATGTCCAGGCTCCACTCGATATTTGCTCGATGGTCGGAACTAACTTGAATTTGTAAGTTCGGATCACTGGCTTCACCTCCTCCCATGAATATTTTACCATAGAAAAGGGAGCGTGTGTTCGGATTCAGGACAAAAACTGTCGGACTTAGCGTATGGGGGAAACCCTCCCTCGTCCGACGACCGAAGGAAGTGCCCGTGGTGCGCTCGCTTTCATCCCAACCCTAAAGGGCTGGGTTTTCTCGCTCGCTATCTATAATCGGTCCATGCGATTCATCCGGTTTTCCTCTCGATCCTTCTCGCTTCAAACCCTTTCCTTAAACATACCACACACCTTCAAAACCCCTCTCAACGGATTCATGACTCCATACCCTCCATGGCTGGTGCATTATGGCATGAAACAGGGTGACAGCAAAACCCGTTGTTCACATGTGGCCTCGTACAAAACCCCACAGAAACTGCCACGACAAACCCATTCATCAGCATGTATAATATTTAAAAGGATTAAAAAAGGGGGTCTTCACACTGCACAATATGAGCTTGTATGAATTGTTGGGTGATGAGGCGGTGTCCGCGGTAGTCAATGAGTTTTATGACCGAATGATTAAAGACCCCAGGGTCAACCATCATTTTTTGGAAGCAGACACCGATAAGCTTCGGATGCACCAGATGTATTTTTTAGTCACGTATGCTCTGGGAGGTCCGGAAGTATACAACGGCCGCAAATTGAGCCATGCACACAAGGGGCTTAACATTACCGATCAAGAATACGAAATCACCATTCGCCACTTGACCGGGGCACTGCGCAAGTACGATGTGCCTTTGGAGATTCGGGCGAAAATGGAAGCTTTTCTCCGCGGAGTCAAACCCCATATCGTATATAAATAATATCCGGTTCTATTCTCCGTTTTCCTTTCTTTTCTCCATATTCAGCCATCATCCCTAATACAGATCAGAATCGAACAAACCACTTCCATGCACAGTCAACCGGAATTCATACCAACATCATAAAAGCCGCCTCGTCATCCGGCAGACAAGGCGGTTTTTTTATGTCACCTCATAGATAATGGGTAAACTGTCACTAGGTTGTTTGAGTGTAAAGAGGAGTTTGTTTCAGAGGAGCGCCATGCCACTACGTTAAGACGGTAAGATAAGTGCTTTAGCTCTTGACAAATAAATTGTCGATGTCACTGCTTCTCGTTTAATTTTTCTACTAAATCTAATACTTGTCGCTCCAGTTCGTTTACCCGGCGCTGAAAATAAAAATTCGGGGCATCAGACGGCACTTCTTGCCGAATGGTGTTGATCTCGTTGGATACCTCTAACACCGCTTGCCGCAAATGATCAACCGTATTTTCCAAGTTGTCAAAGCGTTGGTTTACATCTGTTGTCAGACGCTCGAAGCGTTGGTTCATATCTGTTGTCAGATGCTCAAAACGCTGGTTCATATCCGCTGTCAGATACTCAAAGCGCTGGTTCATATCCGTTGTCAGATGCTCAAAACGTTGGCTTACATCTGTTTCCATGCTGGCAAAGCGCTGTTCCAGACTTTCAAAGCGTTGATTCACATCTGTTTCCATTCTGGAAAAGCGTTGGTCCAGACTTTCAAAGCGTTGGTTCACATTCGTTTCCATACTGGAAAAGTGTTGGTCCAGACTTTCAAAGCGTTGGTTTATCTTACTGAATTGGCCGGCTAAGAATTCCATGAGTTCTTTATGCTCATTACTCACCATGAACCTCCTTAGTCCTCCTGATGATAGCAGCATGACAGATAACAAAATGACGCATGACGCAGTTCATAAATCCCACCAAATGGATTTCTTCCCATTTCTATAATATCAAAATATGTACCCCTATAACAATCCTATCTATCTTCATTGTAAGTGGTATGGATCAATCTCATAGAATTTGAGGGCGACGATTTGTTGTCCGGTTGAATATACTCCCGTAGAACATATACCATAAAGGGCAAGAGAGAACGAGGATAGGGTTGCCTCACCGTGGGCCTGTGCCACTAAGAACGGCCATTCGTTAGTGGCTTTCCATTATAACTAGCCCAAATCTAAAAGGTCAACACCACTTCTTCCGGTGACGCTTTTCGCACCAAACCTGGACGAAGCAAGCAACAGCGACAAGTGCGACCAACAAGACCGCGATTGCTTAAAGCCCTTCCATGCCTCACCCCCTTGCCTAGATTCGGTCTGGTGATGAGGCTTATTTCGTTCCGATGTAGTGATCGGTTAGGGCTAGGTTAAGACCGTAAAATATAGAGAATCCGGACAGCTAAATGACCCTGTCCGGATTTTTATGTTGTTTCAGCACTCAAGGATCGAGAAATCTTTTTGTGTTCACTTCTCCTCCAGTTCATGGACGGGTACGGTTTTTTCGTTTTCCGGATCGGCAGTGGGGTAGATTCGGGCTGTTTGGGCATGTTCATCCACATTTTGAATCCAGATCGGCGCTCCTTCATGATGCACTTCCACTTCTTTGGGCGTTTCGAGAATCTGTTTCGCTCGGATCATATCCATCAAAGAT
Source organism: Desmospora profundinema (assembly GCF_031454155.1). Lineage (GTDB taxonomy): Bacteria > Bacillota > Bacilli > Thermoactinomycetales > DSM-45169 > Desmospora > Desmospora profundinema. Next base: position 194,464 of record NZ_JAVDQG010000006.1, on the reverse strand, counting down.
CCCCCTTTTTCATCCAGTTTCTTTCATAAAGATTGTGTTTCATCTCCAGAAATTTTATCCAAGAAGCCGAAGCTATTTCCTATATTGGGGCTCAGACCGTGAGATTATAAAAAGCGATCCGCCTGAATCCATCACGTTAGGATCAGGCGAATCGCTTCAAAAAAGTTGGACCCTCACCCTGCCGCTGCCCGCTTACGGCGACGGCTGTACATGTCCAGCCACACGGCGAAGATGAGGACGCTTCCTTTGACGATGTACTGCCAAAAGCTCTCCATGTTCATAATGCTCATGCCGTTGTCCAATGAAGCCATTACCAATGCGCCGATGACAGCGCCGAAGATGGTACCCACTCCGCCCATCAGGCTGGTTCCGCCGATGACACAGGCGGCGATAGCGTCCAGTTCGTACATGGTTCCCGCTCCGATGGTGGCGGCGTTGACGCGGGAGGTGAGCACGATTCCCGTTACGGAGGCCAGGAGGCTGCTAAGGACGAACACCCACAGGACCCGTCTCTTCACCGGAATCCCCGACAGACGGGCCGCATCCTGGTTGCCCCCGATGGCATAGATATGGCGGCCAAAACGGGTCTTTTTCGCAATAAACGTAAACAGCACCGCCAGGACCAGTACGATGATAATCGGAAAGGGAATCCCTTTGTAATTGTTCATTACGCCGACAAAGGTACCGACCAATGCTACCGTCAGCAGTACTTTTCCGATGTCCATCACCGGAGAGTCCAAGGGAAATCCGTATTTTTGGCGCGAGCGGCGCCGACTCCAGGCGTTGAAGATCACCACGGCCGTCACTACTGCCGCCAACCCCCATCCCACGGACTGGGGCAGATAGGAGGAGCCGATCATTTTGAAGCTGTCGGACAAAGGGGCGATGGTGGAGCCTTGGGTGATCCCCATGAGAATCCCGCGAAACGCCATCATGCCGCCCAAGGTGACGATAAACGCCGGCACCGCCTGGTAGGCGACCCACCACCCCTGAAATAACCCGATTAACACCCCCACAGCCAGGGTGACCAGTATCGCCGGCAAGGTGTTCCAGTCATACCACACCTGAAGAATAGCGGCGATCCCGCCCGTCAGTCCGACGATGGAGCCGACGGATAAATCGATGTGCCCTGCCACGATCACCAGGAGGACACCGATGGCCAGGATCGAGGTTACCGACATCTGTAAAAAGAGATTGGACAAATTACGGGGGGAGAGAAAAAAGTCATTGGTCAGCGAAAAGAAAATCCAAATCCCCAGCAAGGCGGCAATCATCGTATATGCACGCACATCCAGTTTGCCGAACCAGACGATCCGCTTCTTTTCGGTTTCCGCGGATCCCTCCTCCACCGCCGGATTGTTCACCTGTGTTTCCATATGCTCAACGACCTCCCGTTGCGGCATGCATGATTTTTTCCTGTGTCGCTTCTTCCCGTGTCCATTCAGCGGTGATGCGTCCTTCACACATCACGTAAATCCGATCACTCATTCCCAGCACTTCAGGAAGCTCAGAAGAGACCATCAAGATGGAGACGCCTTCCCGGGCCAGCCGATTCATAATCTGGTAGATTTCAAATTTGGCGCCCACATCGATCCCCCGGGTGGGCTCATCCAGGATCAGCAATTGGGGACGGGTCATCAGCCACTTGGCCAGAACCACCTTCTGCTGATTGCCGCCGCTTAACGTTCCTACCGCCGTCTCCATAGAGGGGGTTTTGACCCGCAGCTCACGGGAATATTGTTCCGCCAGACGAACCTCCTCGTTTTCCCGTAGGACGCCGAACTGGTGCAGCCGATCCAGATGGGCCAGGGATGTATTGGTTTTCACATCCATCCCCAGAACCAATCCCGTCCGTTTCCGGTCTTCCGTCACAAAAGCCAGCCCGTGCCGGATCGCGTCCGCGGTAGACCGGATCCGGATCTTTTGGCCGTTCATTCGAATCTCGCCTGCGCTCTTGCCCGGATAAGCCCCAAACAAGCTGGCCATCAATTCCGTCCGGCCGGCCCCCATCAATCCGGCTACGCCCACAATCTCCCCGCGCCGCACCTGAAGGGAAACCCCGTGGATCTTTTCCGAGCCGTCCTGCGGATGCCAGACCGTATAATCGTGAACGGAAAAAACGACATCCCCCGGCGTCCGGTCCGGTTCGGGATAGCGGTCGGTCAGCTCCCGGCCCACCATATGGGCGATTACCCGCTCTTCCGTCCACTCCTGGACGGGGTGGGTGCCGACAGAGCGCCCATCCCGCAACACCGTGATGGAATCGGCGATGGCAAACACCTCGTCCAATTTATGAGAAATGTAAATGCAGGTAACACCCCGCTCCCGCAGTTGACGTAAAATCCCGATCAACACCTGGACTTCCGTATCCGTCAAGGCGGCCGTCGGTTCATCCAACAGAAGAATATCCGCTTGTTTGGAGAGCGCCTTGGCGATCTCCACCAACTGCTGTTGCCCAATCCCCAAATGACCGACGATTTCTTCCGCCCCGATCTCTTTTAACCCCACCTCTTGCAGCAGCCGATTCGCTTCCCGATAAATATGATCCCAATGGACCACAGGGCCGATCGACGGTTCCGCGCCGAGGAAGATATTTTCACCCACCGTCATTTCCTTGACCAACGCCAGCTCTTGATGGATGATGGCGATCCCGGTCCGTTCGGCATCCCGGATATCGGAAAAGGAGACGGGTTTTCCATTGATCCGGATTTCCCCTTCGAACGTACCGGCGGGATACAAGCCGCTTAAAATTTTGATTAAGGTGGATTTGCCCGCTCCGTTTTCACCGCAGAGGGCGTGGATTTCTCCCTTCTTGACGGCGAAATTGACGTTGTCGAGGGCTTTGACACCGGGAAAGGTTTTGCTGACGTCTTTCATCTCCAATGCGTAATCCATCGTAAGGTTCCTCCTTCCTCAGTGGAATAAAAGGAGGCAGGTCGATTGGCCTGCCTCATCCTACACTCATCCTTGTTTCGGCCGTTGGTCTTTGGGAACGTTCTTATAGACGTCTTCCATTTTATGAAAATCGTCCTTGATGATCGTATCCATCATGTTGTCTTTAGTGACCGCGATCGGATCCAGCAAAATGGAGGGCACATCGATTTTTCCATTGTTCACCTTGGAATCCGGTTTTGGCTCTTTCCCTTTCCCCATGTCGACAGCCACTTCCGCCACTTTTTCCGCCAAGAGATGAATCGGTTTGTACACCGTCATCGTCTGGGTTCCTTCCACCACACGCTGGCAGGCGGCCAACTCGGCGTCCTGTCCGGAAACCGGCACTTTTCCGGCCAGCCCCTGGGCATCCAAGGCACGAATGACCCCGCCGGCAGTCCCATCGTTGGCGGCCAGGACCGCATCGATTTCATTCTTATTGGCGGTCAGAGCGTTCTCCATATTCCGCAATGCCACCTCGGGTCTCCAATCTCTCGTCCACTGATCGTATACGATCTCGATGTCCCCTTTCTCCACCAGGGGTTTCAACACATTCATCTGCCCTTTTTTAAAGAGGTGGGCGTTATTATCCGTATCCGCCCCTTCGATCAAGGCGTACTTGCCTTTGGGAACTTCTTGGGTGATCGATTCCGCCTGCATCTCTCCCACCCGCTCATTATCAAAGGAAACATACAAGTCCACTTCGGCGTTCCGGATCAAGCGGTCGTAGGAGATGACGGGGATGTCCGCCTCATGAGCTTTGTCCACAATCGCCGCGGCGGCCTCCGCATTGTGCGGAACCACCACCAGCACATCCACCCCTTGGGTGATCAGGTTCTCCACCTGGGCCAGCTGGACGGCGTCATCACTGTTGGCTGCCTGCACGTTCACTTTGGCGCCCAATTCTTCCGCCTTTTTCACAAACAGGTCGCGGTCCCGCTGCCACCGCTCCTCTTCCAGCGTATCCATGGAAAATCCGATCACCACTTGATCGTCGGAACCGGAACCCGCCTGGTTCCCCGACCCGCAAGCAGTCGCAAACAGGCTGATAATGAGCATAATTGCCGTTAAAACAGTCCATCGTCGATGCCGTTTCATCGGTGTTCCCCCTTTGAACTTGAAATCGCTTTCAACAAAAAGGTATCACGATCCACAAGCTCTCCATCGTGTAAACGCCTTCATTCTTTTGAAAATTGCTTCATTTTTTTGTCCTGTCTGTAACAGGGATGGGATCCATCGATGGAAAAACGGACAGGTAGCACTTTTTTGCGGTCACCTATCCGATTTTGCACTTTTCCCTATTCTCTTGTTTACCGATGCAAATACCGGCTCGGAGGCACTCCCGTCACCTTTTTAAAGACCCGGCTGAAGTAATTGGGGTCGTGATACCCCACTTCATAGCAGATCTCCTTCAGACTCATCTCCCCGCTTTCAATCAGTTCTTTCGCTTGTTCAATCCGAACATGAGTCAAATAATCGATAAAGGTCATCCCGCATTCTTCTTTCAACAGCTTACTGAAATAATACGGATTCAGATTGACATGTTCGGCCACCGATTCCAATGTCAGATGATCGCGGTAATGCTCTCGCATATACGCTTTCGCCCGTTTCAACCGGTTTTGCAGTCGCCAGTGGCGTTGTTCCTGAACATGGTGAAACAGTTCCAATAGATACTGTCGACCCAGTTCCCGCAACTCTCCAATCGTAGAGGCGGGTTGCAGCCGTTCCCACCCTGTTCCGTCCGCAGAGGGGGCATGGGTTCCCCGATGCAGGACGATCAAGAGTTCCATCAAGCGGTTGCGGCAATCTGGCAAACGGCCTTTTGCATCGACGAGCACTTCCTGAAAGTAACATCCGTACCGGTGCAACAGTTGATCGATATCCCCCTCCCGGGCCGCTTCCATCACTTGTTTTTCCGCCTCCAGTAATGCCGCCCGATCCGATTCCACCTCTCTGGAGACATCCTCATACAGGGCGTACCCCGCCGGCAACGACGGGTTGCGTGAAGCCATCAGGGCTTCCAAATACGATTGACGCAATTCTTGCACCTGTGAGCGGCCTGTTCCCGCTCCGATGAACAGCTCTTGATCCACCGCTCGCCTCAACGCCTGCGTCAATTGCCGCACCACACTCAAAACCCGTGCTTTTGCCGAGGGTCCTCCAGCATCCAGCGGCTCTTTCCAAACGACCAACACCGGAATCTGCATCCCCGTCATCGGTCCCACAAAACAACGGGTATTCTCTTGCTTCACCCGGTCCTTGATCGTTTCATAGGTTTGACGAATCCCTTCCTTGGATTCTTCTCCTTCCATGTCGGACAGCAGGGAGATCACCAGGGAGAACCCGGCATTCATGCGAACCTGGAGCAGGCGGGACAGCTCTTCCCAACTGATATCACCGACGCGATCCAGCAGGAGGGATGCCACCAACTCCGCCTCCACCAGCGGCTGTACCCGCATCCATTTTTCTTTCAGATCCAGCTCCGCTTCCCGGCGGGATCGTTCCGATTGGATCTCTTGGATGACGCGTTCAACGGCTTCCACCACTTCCTCTTTGGACGCAGGCTTCAGGATATACTCCTTCACCCCCAGGCGCATCGCCTCGCGGGCATATTGAAAGTGGTCATATGCCGTGATCATGATAAAATGCGCATCCGGCAATTTCCGCCGGATTTCCCGGATCGCTTCGATTCCGTCAATACCGGGCATTTTGATGTCCATCATCACGATGTCCGGTTGTTTTTCTTCCGCCTGTCGGACGGCGATTCGTCCATTTTCCGCTTCTCCCACCACACAAACCCGATCGGAAAGAAGGCGTCCAAGCATGACGCGCATCGCTTCCCGTTCAATCGGTTCATCATCAGCAATCAGCAGTGAATACATGTTCAGCCACCTCCTTCACTCGCAACGGTATACGGAAGGGATAAACGAATCTGCGTCCCTTTTCCTGGTTCCGATTCGATCTGTACGATCTCCTCCCGGCCATAAAACAGGCGCAGACGCTTCAGCACGTTTTGCACCCCCAGCCCGGTGGAATGTCCGGATGTCTGGGTGCCTCCCTCCGACTCGGGATGCAACAGCCGTCGAACCGTGTCCGCATCCATCCCCTTCCCGTTATCCTCCACCTCCACCACCACATCGCTTTCGTCCCGATACACGCGTACACGGATGACCGCCCCGGCTTCACAATCCTCCACCCCATGGATAAAGGCGTTTTCCACCAACGGTTGGAGCGTAAGGACGGGTATCATATGGGGGAGACACGATTCCTCCACTTCGATGGACAAACCGACCCGCTCCCGAAAACGGGCCGTCTGAATCGCAAAATAATGCTGCACGTGCCCGGTTTCTTCCTTTAACGTAACAGGCCGGTCCATCCCCTTCAGGTTATAACGAAACATACGGGCCACCGATTCAATCAGGCCGCTAGCCTGCTCCGCACCTTCTAAATAGGCCTGCTTGGAAATCACATTTAAGGTATTAAACAAAAAGTGGGGCTGAATCTGGTTTTGTAACGTTTTCAGCTCCATCTCTTTCAACAGATTTTGAACCTCCAGATTTTGAACGCGTTGTTGTTGCAACGCTTTTTCCAGACTTGCCTTTTCCTTGATTTCCTGGATCAGCTCTTTTAACCGCTGCCGCATGCGATTAAAGGATTCAGCCAGATAAAAGATTTCATCCCGGCTCTTCACCCGGATGTCATCGCCGTCCAGATTACCCCGGGAAATCTGTTTGGCTTCCCGGGCCAACTGCTCGATCGGCCGGGTGATCCCGCCCGCAAACCCGTACGTAAACAATCCGGCCGTCAACAAAATGGAGATGAAAATGGCCGTACTCATCGACTGCAGATGCCGGTTTCGTTCCACCATATCCGCATAAAAAGGATAGTACTGGGTCAGCTCCCGGTCGATCAGATCTTGTGTCGTCTGGAGAATAAAGCGGGAGAGTTGAACGGCTTGTTCGTAATGATACGAGCTTTGGGCATCATCATTTAAGTTGGAATAATTGAAGGCCAAATCCGCTTCTTTCAAAAAGTTGCCGATCATATGGGAATAGCTTTTTAATCGAATATGATTGTCTTGATGTTCGATTTCCGGAACCAAGCGCTTCTGAAGTTGCCGCAGGTTCTCCCGGTTCGCTTGATACGAAGATTGATTTTCAGGGGATTTTTCCCCCAGATACGTATTCAGCCTTTGCAACACCTGATCCGTCTGTTGGGAAACATCGTTTAACAGCAGAAACCGGTTAAATTGGTGATTGTACTCTTCCACCGACTGTTGGCTGCTGTTATACAAAACATAGGCCACCCCATACAGCAACAAGATCATACAGAGAAAAAACATCCACAGTTTCGTTCGAAGACGTATCATCGCTTTTCCCCCTCACTTCCCTGAAGGGGTTGCGATGTCCGCCACTCAAAGGGAATGTACAGCTCGCGGCTGGGCTGCTTTCCTTTCAGGAGAGCCATCATCGATTCCACGGATCGATATCCGATCTCGTAAGGTTGTTGCACCACCACTCCGGTCAATTTCCCTTCTTCCACCAAGCGAAAGGTTTGCGGAAGATCACCGAAGCCCATGATCACCACTTCTCCCGTTTTTCCCCTCTCCTCCGCCACTTCCACCAAGCCAGGAGCATCCGGGGGACTGATGCCGAACAACCCCTTGACATCCGGATGCGTATTAAAGATCTTCGCGGCCTTTTCGGATGCCTGCCTTAAACTGGCGTTGGACTCTTCCACCGCCACGACCTGGATTCCGGGATACGAGCGGATGGCATCCTGGAACCCTTCCATCCGCTGGATCATATTGTTTTCTTCCTTGCTGCTGAGAATAATGCCGACTTTCCCTTCTTCCCCCATCGCCCGCACCATCTCCTGTCCCACCCGGTATCCGGCACGATAGTGATGGGTGCCGACATAAGCAAATCGTTTGCTATCCATCACATCGGAATCCACGGTAATCACCTGGATGCCTCGATCCAACGCATGGTTGATGGCGGGTGCAAACCCCTGATCCGTCAAACCTTGGGTAATGATGCCGTCCACCTGGGATGCCACGGCCATCTCAATTAAACTGACATGCTCTTTATAATTGGGTTGCACCGGTGACCGAAATTCGATCACGACATCATGACCTTCGGCGGCAGCCCGTGCTCCCCTCTCCATTTCCCTCCAAAAAGGGCTCCCCATCTCTTGCGAAATAAACACCAAATGGTGTTCCGGACGATGGTCCACCGGTTTTCTCTCAATCGGTTGATGGGCTTCCCGCGCCTTTCCCGCAAAATAGACAGATGTACCCAATGACAGCGCTAACATGAGGATCGTACATAACAACAATACTCTTTTAAACAATCGAATCCCCCCAACAACGCTCTCCCTGACCGGCAGGAATGGGAAGGTTTTCACCATTCTGTACATTTGATTATAGCGAAGTTACGAATCGATCCGTTCGGAAATATTATCCATAGAAAGGATTCATCCGGTTATATAAAAAATCCCTATCGGCAGGATAGGAATTTTTTAATGGTGGATGTTATGTAGCTGTGGATCGGAGAGTCACTCCCCGATGATTTTCTGCACCAGCTTCTTGACCGCCACCCGGCTCAGTTTCGTTTCACCGGCTTCGATGGCTCGCAGCGTTCCGTGGGCGAGGGTGAGGGGGATCTTGCAGAAGTCGAGAACCGGCTTGGATTGGATGCTGTCGGTGTAGGCGTCGGCCATCGCCAGGTTGCGCCGGGCGTATTGAAACATGTCTTCCGCCTGCCACCCGTCTGGGTAAAAGTCTACATCGCCGCGGGAGAGATCCTCCTCCCGATTCCGGATGATATTAACCGCCTGCAAACCGCGTCCGTATCCGACGGCCAAATCTTCATCCGCCTCGGTACCGTCATACCATTTCCACAGGTCGTTCAACAGCAACCCGACCAACCCGGCCACATAAAACGTGTAATCGTCCAGATCCTCTTCCGTGCGAACCTGCCACCCTTTTATTACCCAGCCGGCCATCCCCTCCGCCATCACCGCCGTGCGGCTGTACACCTCCGGTTGGACGGACTCGGGTGCAAGCTGAGCCCATTCCCCCATCCGCAAGGTGACTTCCGGCAGGAGCGATTGATACGGCTTGAGCGGCGCCACCAGCTCATCCGCTGTGAAAGGCTTTTGCAGAGTTTCGCTGATGGAACGAAGCAAGGTCACTTTGGCTTCAGACGGCAGCTGGGGGTGGTCTTCTATCTCATCGATTGCCCGCATGCAAAGATACGCCGACGTCACGGCTTCTTTCAAATCCGCAGGAAGGCGGGAGATGGGGATGAAAAAAGTCCGGCTGGTGGCGCGGAGCATGTCCATCGCGTCTCGATTGTACTCCATTGGTTTACTCATCCTGGGCGTAGCCTCCAAACGACGTTTTTTCCATTTTACCTTACATAGGCGAGTATGCCAAAATTCCGGGCGAAAGAAAACGATTCTTCAATCTCCGGCAAAAAACCCCCGCCTCTCCTTTCGGAAAAAGCGGGGATTCCATCACCGAAAGACCACCGTTTTATTCCCGTAAACCAGCACTTCGTCATGCAAGTGCCACTGTACCGCCCGGGCCAAAACCAGCCGCTCCACATCGCGTCCCATCCGTTTTAAGTCTTCCACCCCGCAGCGGTGGTCAACCCGTTCCACATTTTGCTCGATGATCGGCCCTTCGTCCAGATCCTCAGTCACATAGTGGGCAGTCGCCCCGATGATCTTCACCCCCCGCTCATACGCCTGTTTGTAAGGATTGGCTCCGATGAAGGCGGGTAAGAACGAGTGGTGGATATTGATCATCCGGTTTTGGTATTGCTCCACCATCGTCGACGGGATGATCTGCATATACCTGGCCAATACCACCAGGTCCACTCCCTCTTCCTCCAACAGCTGCAGATGCCTCTGCTCCGCCTCCAGCCGCGTCTCTCTGGTGCAGGGAACGTGATGATACGGAATGCCCAGCGGGGAGACCCACTTCTCCATATCGGGATGGTTGCTGACCACCATCGCGATGTCCGCGTTCAGCTCCCCGATTTGCCACCGCCACAACAGATCAACCAGACAGTGCTCCTCCTTGGATACAAAAATCGCCATCCGTTTTTTATGGCTCGGCCGGCTCATGCGCCAGGAAATGCGGAACCGTTCCGCCGTTTCCCCGAAGGCCTCTTCCAGTTCCGCAAAGCGCCTGTCCAAATCATCCATTTGGAACTCCACCCGCATAAAAAAATGGCCACCCTCCGGGTCCGTGGTATGCTGATCCGATCGAATGATATTGGCTCCCCAGTCGTACAAAAACCGCGACACCGTCGTTACAATCCCGGGCCGGTCCGGACAGGAGATCAAGAGCCTGCCTTCGTTGCTTTGTTCGTTGCCAGATGAAAGATGAGTCATCTATGATTTCCTCCCTTGTTAACAAACCTGGTACAGTCCGGTGCGGATACCTGCCGAATAGCTGGGATGAATGACATTCAGAAAAAGGCGCACCAAAACAAATCATACAGGCCTCGCTCTATTTTAAGCTCCATCCCTCCGTTCGCCAAGAGGGGTTTGCATGACGATTTTCTGGCAATCATTTATATCATAATTTTTAGAATATAAAATAAACATATTTCAAATGTGAAGGGAGGGAAAATCCGCCATGTTTGTGCAACGTTGCGGCGTATCGGTGGCCATTACGCTCCTGTTTGCATGGATGATCACGACTTCTTCGGCAAATGCCTCCTCATCCAACGATCATCCATTCCATTCATCCCCGGAAGCCGCGGTTCGGGAGAAAAAGATCAAACCAAGCGTGACCATCCAACCCGCTGCCGATTCCAGACAGAATTCGTACCCGATCATTTTGGTCCACGGCTTGGGGGGATTTGATCAGCTTTACTCCTTAAAGTACTGGGGAGGATTAAACGACATCAAACAAGACCTGACGAAACGGGGCTACGACGTTTACGTCGCCGATATTGGAACCGTTTCCAGCAACTGGGACCGAGCAGTGGAACTGTACGCCCAGATTAAGGGGGGACGCGTCGATTACGGAAAAGTCCATGCGGAAACACACGGACACGCCCGCTACGGTAGAACCTATTCCGGTCTGTATCCCGAATGGGGAGAAGTGGATGAAGAGACGGGAAAGGTGAAGAAGGTTCATCTAATTGGTCACAGTATGGGCGGACAGACGATCCGGGTTCTGACGCAGCTGTTGCAAAACGGGGACAAAAATGAAAGCGCTTCCACAGACTCCGAAACGCTCTCCCCCTTATTTAATGGGGAGAAAAAACCCTGGGTTGCCAGTGTGATGACCATTTCCACCCCCCATGACGGTTCGACACTGACTTATCATGTTCAGGATGTATTCCCGAAAATCCAACAGTTGATCGCCGCTTTTGCCGCAGTCGCAGGGAATCGAGAAATCATGGATTACGATTTTAAATTGGACCAATGGGGTTTAAAGCGATTGCCGGGTGAATCGTTTGATGCCTATATGAAACGCGTCTGTGAAAGTAAGATATGGGAAAAAAACAAGGATACCAGTGAATGGGATCTCAGCCTGCCGGGTGCGATGGAACTAAACCGATGGGTTCAGGCTCAACCGGATGTCTTTTATTTTTCTGTCAGTAATGAGCAAACCTATCGCAGCATCTTGACGGGTCATGAACTTCCGGAACCGCTGATGAATCCGGCGTTTTATTCCTTCTCCATCTACATGGGACGGCATACCCGCAAGACGGATGATTTCGTGGTGGACCGTCGATGGTTTAAAAACGACGGGATGGTGAATACCCGTTCGATGGACGGTCCTTCACTGGGATCGACAGATCTTATCGTCTTCTATGAGGGGCAACCAGAAAGGGGGAAATGGAACCATCTCGGCATGATGCGGTCTTATGACCACCTCGACGTAATCGGATGGGGAGTGCGGGACTTACGCCCCTGGTATCGGGAACTGGCCGCCCTGCTCGCTTCCCTCCCCGAATAACCCGAACCGATGACGGGACGGCATTCGTCACTTGACGGATCAACCACTTTTGCGGGAGTGGTTTGTTGCAGGAATCAAAAGGAGTGATGCTGAATTGTACAGGTGAAATGGGGAAGCTCGCCCCTTATCAGAAAGGTACCGGGTGTTCCCCGGTGGGTATCTAATCCAAGCCCTGTGAGGGCCTGTCTCGTCATTTAATTTTCCGTAGGTAGAGGGAAGGGTCGGTATGGTGTTTGGTTCGCCTTTCACTCACAGAACACCAGTCTCACCTGGGTCACTTTGTTCCCCGATCTGGCTATGCGCTTTGCAACAAAACAAAGACAGCCATACCGACCCGGGATCTCGCCCTGCCGATTCACACACACCCTAATCGAGGTGAAAACCCATGTCGATCCTGGATTTAGACGCCACCGCAGTCGCAGAAAAAATCCGCAAACAAGAACTCTCCTCCCTGGAAGCCACCGATACCTACATCGCCCATCTGAAAAAGATTCAGCCCGCCATCCGCTGTCTGGTGGAGGACCGGTTTGAGCAAGCGCGGGAGGAAGCCAGACAGGCCGATGAAGAACAGAAGCGCGGCACCGTCCAAGGCCGGCTGTTCGGCGTCCCCATCAGCATTAAGGAGTCCTTTGATGTGGCGGGGATGCGGACCACCGGCGGTCTTGTCCATCGAAAAGACCATCTCGCCGATCAGGATGCGACACTTGTCGCTTCTCTTCGAAAAGAAGGAGCCATCGTCCTGGGAAAAACCAATACCCCCACCCTTTGCTTCTGTCAGGAGACGGAAAACAAGTTGTACGGACGGACAAACAACCCGTGGGATGTTAGCCGCACGGCGGGAGGATCCAGCGGCGGCGAGGGAGCCCTGATCGCTGCCGGAGGCGCAGCGGTGGGAGTGGGCTCCGATGTGGGCGGCTCCATCCGCTTTCCCTCCCATTTCAACGGAGTCATCGGATTTAAAAGCGGCCGTGGACAAGTTCCGCAAGCTGGCTCCTTCCCTCCGATTCGGATCCCTTTGCAGGAGCGGATGCTCGGGATGGGAGCCATGGCCAAATCGGTCCGGGATGCGCGTCTTATCCATTCCATCATCGCTGAATCTTCTCCCCCCGCCACTTCCCTGGAGTCGTGCGACATCGTGTTTCCCCTGCAAAACCAGCCCTATCCGCTGCAACAGGAAACGAAAACTTTGTTGAACCAGGTGTATCAATCATTGTCCCGCCGTTTTTCCGTGACAGATGAGGAGCCGCCCTATTATCGGGAGTCGGCACAGCTGTGGCAATGGATGATGTCTATCGACGGGGCACGGGATACGGCCGCTATCGCCTTTGGCGACCGCCCGATCCGGCCCATGGGGGAGTTCTTTAAGGAGAGACTATGGAAAAAATCGGACTTGCACCGGTATCTCTTATGGTCCTTAATCGGAGCCAACACGTTTAAACCCAGCAAAAAACAAGTGGCGGCCATCCAGCAGACCATCGACGCAGGCGATCAGGAACTGAACTCCTATCTCGCCGACCGGTTGTTGATCCTGCCCGTTTACCATCGGACGGCACCGCCCCATGGCGAAGTGTACCGGGAGCTTTTCTCCATTCGTAAAACCTTTAAGATCTATCAGCCCTTTGTCGCCTACGCCAATGTGTGGGGCTTACCCGCACTGGTCATCCCCGTAGGGGAAGGAGAGGACGGCCTCCCGGTAGCCATCCAGGTAATCGGCGGGATCGAAAAGGAAGAGGCGATCTTTCAATTGGGAGAGTGGCTGGAACAAGAATTTCGTGGATATGTCCGAGCGGAACTATAATACTTCATTTAAAATGTTGTGCAAAGAGAACCCTCCGTTTTGGAGGGTTCTCCTCATCTACAACCGTATTCGTGGCTGTTGGGAACATAGGAATGTTAAAAATAGGCTACTATACCAGTCACAAAAGTACAGTTCCAACATAACATGCATAGAAAAATTAAACGGGAGGTAAAGTAATGTACTTTGATCCTTACCAACAAAATTTTCATTCATTTTATCCCGCACAGTTGCAACAACAAGACTTATCCAGAATCGTTTTTGCTCATGACAGACGGATCTTCAGTTTAGAAAAAAGGGTCAATCATCTGGAAAGAATGATATTAAGACGAAAATCCTTTGAAGATTGATTCATTCCGATCGATCCTTTAGCCCATATGGACCAACAAAACCGGCTTCCACAGCCGGTTTTGTTTGATTTAATTTTTCCAAGCGCGTTCTTAGTAGTAGTAGGGGCACTGGACATTTTCTATAATTAACCACCGTTGGCGGGGATGACTCTTTTACCAATCCCCATCGCTTAATTTGCAGGAAAGGACATAGACATCTTCATTTTCTTTGATTAGTGTTTCCAGGTCTTCGATCGGCAGCGCCCGAACCCCCTTTTCATTTTCATTTTTGTTTTGTACAAAAGCCCCAACCGCCAAATATTGATCATCAGATAAGCGCTTCTCTTTACCAAGGGAAGATGTGAATCTAGCTATTCCTTCATCTGGTTCCTGATCTTCCACCATGGTGATGTTCCCACTTTGACTGGACCCATGATCAGCTATATACCATTGACGAAGGTCTTGATCTTCCGTGAAAAACTCTCGCAAACCAAAAGAAATCCAAATTTCGTCGTCCACGTATTCACTTGATGACTCGCCAAATGTGTCTTTGATCTTCCCGTTTTGATAATGGTCTATTTTCTTATCCATTTTGATGTTTCCAGGAGTGATCTGGTAAACCAAAACATCGGTTGAGGAAGTAGCCACTAAATTTATCGCTTGTTCTTCACGATCCGTCCACTCATATGGAGAAATCGTCACTTCTTTCCCCTCATCCGGATCAACCGGATGACTACAGCCGACCATTCCGATCAATCCGAATACAACCAGTATACATAATCTCGTTTTCATTAAAGCCCCTCCACTTTTAGAAATAGCAAAATAGAACCCCGTTCATCGATTCGATTTGCAACCAATGATTGAAATGCTACCCAATTATAGTAATAGAAAGCGATTCTATATTCCAGCCTTTTACTTACCCATCGACAAAAAATACCGCCCCTGATTAGAAACGGTATGTTTCACTATCCACATACCCCGTCTTGTTATCCTTTATAATGAACGTAAAAAGACTCATCATGAGGAGAAATATGTTTATGTTGAACCAAACGAGCCATCGTCCGTGGGAACTGCCAACACAGCCATGGGTCATGTCTCAGACATGGGGAAAAGCATTGTTTAGTCATTGGTCTGTTTCTATCAACCAGATCCGCGATCTGGTTCCACCCTGTTTGGAGATCGATACGTTTGACAATCAAGGATGGATTAGCATTGTTCCATTTGAAATGTCCGACATCCGATTGCGCCGGCTGCCCGTGATCCCATATGCAAACCGCTTTCCTGAACTGAACGTAAGGACTTATGTGATCCACCGAGGCAAACCGGGCGTATTTTTCTTCAGTTGTGATGCAGCCCACCGTTTGGCTGTTGCCTTTGCACGTTCCGCTTACCATTTACCCTATCTAAATGCTCAAATGAGCTTGATACAGAGGGGAGAGGAGATTGAGTTCACAAGTAAACGTACACACCCGAATACTCCGGTTGCTGAATTTCATTGCCTGTATCGTCCCGTTTCTGATGTGTTTTATGCGCAGAAAAACACATTGGAACACTGGTTGATGGAAAGATATTGCTTGTATACGACCCACCAAAAAAAATTATACCGAACTGATATTCACCATCTGCCATGGTCGCTTCAGCATGCAGAAGCTGAATTTAGACAAAACACGGCAGCGGAAGCATGTAAGATTTCCATTCCAAAGGGTCAAAAACCATTGCTGCATTACGCGAAAGGATTAAAAGTGCTAGCTTGGCCACGTTTCCTGCAATCCACTTAGGGGATCATCTGTTCTTGTTATGCGTTTTATTTCGTTCCATAGAATAACCATTGATTGAATTTTTGGTTTTATTTTTTATTTGTAAAGCCTCTTGCTAGATCGATGAAAGCACTTGACAACACGATTGCCTTGGGAGTAAATTAAATTCAACTTTCATCAGACGCTTTCAAAGCGCCATTCATTCGCTGAATCCGTAAGGAGCGGGGGACCCGACTTTTTTTGGGGTGAATCCTGTTTGCACAGGTAGGGCGAACTCTCCACCAGCCCGAATCCGTCAGCTAACCTCGTAAGCGTTTCGGAGAGGAGTGGTGGTTTCTTTTGCATGGCTTTCAACCGGCCATCGAAGTGACCCACTTCGGTGGCTTTTTCTATGAAGGCGTTCCTCCTTGAATCTTCTAATCCAGTGAGAAGTACACATCAGGGAGTAAAATCTATTGGTTGCGGGGCAAAATGCAAAAAAGGAAAGAATAGTAGACACTTTGAATGCGGCAAAGGAGAATGGGCATGAACAAACAATTTGCGGTCATTGGACTCGGACGATTCGGCGGCAGTGTCGCCAAGACCCTTCACGACATGGGATATGAAGTAATGGCGATCGACAAGGATCCCCATCAAGTCCAGGATTTTTCACAAATCGTCACCCACGCAGTGGAAGCGGATTCCACCGATGAAAATGCGTTAAAGGCCCTTGGGGTCCGTAATTTCGATGTCGTGGTCGTTTCCATCGGGGAGGACATTCAATCCAGTATTATGACTACGCTGATCCTCCAGGAGTTGGGTGTAAAAAAAGTAGTGGTAAAAGCACGGAACGACCTCCACGGAAAAGTCCTCTACAAAATTGGAGCCCACAAAGTGATTTATCCAGAGCGTGATATGGGGGTACGGGTCGTTCACAACCTCATCTCTCCCAACATCCTCGACTACATCGAGCTGGCAGATGATTATAGTATCATCGAAATTAGTGCCGGAGACTTTTTCGCAGGGAAAACATTGGAAGAATTAAACATTCGGGCTCAATTTGGCTGCAATGTGATGGCGATTAAAAGCGGTCCCCACATCAATATCGCTCCTTTAGCGGACGATACCATCCATGAGGGGGACATCCTCGTCGTGATCGGTCATAACAATGACCTAAAGAAGCTGGAGGAAAAAGCATAAGCACGGTGCACTATGAAATACCAAAGACGTGAAGCCCACCTATAAAGAAATCAGGCGATTATCTATTTCCAGTTTATGGGTGAATTTCTTAAGAAAACATGGATGAGAATAGCCAGACCACAGAATTGCTTAATCCAATCAAAGGGGGGGGGTGAGGTCTAGTGTCCAGATTTGATGATGCATTTCAAAAGATCACGGCTGCTCAGGCGCTTGTATTGGGTTTTGCCATCTTGATCCTTATCGGAACAGGGCTGTTATCTCTCCCTATCGCAACAGAAACCGGAGAACCTCTCCCTGTTCTCGATGCCCTGTTTACAGCCACGTCTGCCGTTTGTGTGACGGGTCTGGTCGTGGTGGATACAGGATCCACCTTTAGTACATTTGGCGAAAGTGTCATCATGGCTTTAATCCAAGTGGGCGGACTCGGTTTCATGACCTTCGGCGTCCTGTTCGCTCTTTTACTCGGTAAAAAGATAGGTATCAAAGAACGGTTAATTATCCAACAATCCTTCCATCAGATTAAACTGCAGGGGCTGGTGAAACTCGTCTTACTTGTCCTTGCCATCACCCTCATTATCGAGAGTGTCGGCTTTACCCTGTTAGCCATTCGTTGGATTCCCGAATGGGGATGGGGAGAGGGGCTTTACCTTGCTTTGTTTCACACCATCTCCGCCTTTAACAATGCAGGGTTCGATTTATTTGGTGACAGTCTGATCGGATACGTGGGGGATCCGATCGTCAACCTCACCATCACGAGCCTGTTCATCTTAGGAGGAATCGGGTTCGTGGTAATCGCGGAAGTCCTTCAATATCGATCCACCAAACGCCTCAGCCTTCATACGAAACTGGTTTTGTCGGTAACCGGTGGGTTAATCGTACTGGGGACACTCACAATCTTGGCGATCGAATGGACAAACCCAGAAACATTAGCGGCCATGCCTTTGGAAACAAAGTTGCTCGCTTCGTTTTTTCAAGGTGTTACGCCGCGAACCGCAGGGTTTAGCACGCTAGACATCGCCGACATGTATCCCGCCACTCAGTTTTTTATCATCCTGTTGATGTTTATCGGAGCTTCTCCCAGCTCCACTGGTGGTGGGATTAAGACAACCACTTTTATTATTGTGCTCTTAGCCGTGTGGGCCATGGTACGGGGCAAATCCGATGTGGTTTCATTTAAGAGGAGAGTCCCTCATGATCAAGTCTACCGGGCGTTGGCGGTCCTAGTAGTTGCCCTATCGTTAATCATGATCGTCACCATTTTTTTGACGATGACCGAACATACCGATCTAATGACCTCGCTATTTGAAACAGTATCTGCCGCCGGCACCGTCGGCTTATCCTTAGGTCTTACATCGGAACTCACCCCCTTAGGCAAACTGCTGATCACCATTACCATGTTCGCGGGACGGTTAGGTCCCATGACGCTCGCCTTTGCGATTGCTCGGCGAATAGAGAAAGAGAATATCCGCTATCCAGAAGAAAAGCCGTTGATCGGGTAGAACAAAGCCGGGCGAGGTTGAACTCCGCCCGGTTTTTCGGTTCTTATTCATGAGAATTGCCGACAGGAGACTCGCCCATTCATTGGCGTAGAGGAATGGTGGCGTTGCTCGGTATCCCCCTTGTGGGGATGCTTCAAGCAACAATCTTTTCTCCTTTCTAACGTAGGATTCTTGGCAAATTTGTCGAATTAAATAAACATAGCCGAAACCCGAATGGGACTGATCGCGAGCAAAGAGAAAACCGTTGGGCACACATGGCGCCATAAGGCACTCTTGCCGAATCACCAAGCGATCCATACACCCTAGGGGAGTAGGAATCAACCTACACATCTGGGAATGGAGTACCTTGTGCAGAAACTCGGTCAGCATGCCTGATCGAGTGCGGGTAGCTGTCAACCTGCCCTGATGTAACATCCATTCAAGGTCAGAGTCGAAAGACGCTCGCATGACTGGATCGTTACAAGCTCACCATTTCAATGGTGAGTCGTTGACACGGATGATCTCTATTCAACTGATCCTTTAGCCTCGTACGAGGTTCGTCCATTGTAAGGTCCTTTTTTTTGACTGGCTGCTTCGATGACGAGAAAGATATCTTGAAAATAACGCTCGACACGGATCACATGCAAGCCGGAACGCTCGATCTGTTCAAGGGTATGACGATTTAAATGGCATCCATCACAGAATCGTTTCCACACGGGAGTCAGCCAATCTTGAATCCGTCCGAGAATCGGGTGGGTCACCCGGACATGTTCAAAAAAAAGAATCCGTCCACCCGGCCGACAAACCCGCCGAATCTCTCGCAAGGCCTTGTCCGGATCAGGGATCGTACACAGAACCAGGGTTCCCACGACCGTGTCGAAGGAGTCGTCCGGAAAGGGAAGGTCCTCGGCGCCGGCTGTGATGATTTGGATCGGAACGGGGGTGTTTTTTGCCCGTTGTTCAGACAGCCTCACCATCGTCGGGTCCGGCTCGACGGCGGTAACCGTTACGGCGTGTCGGTAATGAGGAAAGTTCAACCCCGTCCCTGAACCGATCTCCAACACCTTTCCCCGGGCTTTTACGAGCAGCTTTTTCCGAATCCGACCAAATGCTTTTCGTTCCAACGGACCCATCCACATATCGTAAAAAGTTGCAAACCATTTGCCCATCGAGCTAGCCCCCGTCGCTTGAGGATCCGTTATTTTTTCTCTAATATCTCCTTTCTTTGTTGATACTCGTCGGCATCGATTTCACCTCGAGCAAACCGTTCCTCGAGAATCCGGAGAGACGTATTCTCCTTTTTCCCCAAATCCCTTAGTTATCATTACAACGACACCATAAACAGCTAAACCGATAAGCAAAACCCAGAAAATCATCATCACGAGCATCCCTCCCCAATCCATCATCGGCACGTTATTTCACCTCTTCCTATCCTATCTTTTCCATCTCCAAATCCAATACCCCAAGCCAACAACCAGAACGGGTAAGCCGATCCAGAGACAGATCCGAACTAACATATGAAGGTACGGCTGAATCGAAGGGGTATCCAAAAATGCAGTCGCGGACATGGTTAAACAAGCTAGCCCGAAGCCCAGTTGAATGAGCACTACCCAAGTAGTGTAAAGGTCACTTGCGATGCTCATCAGGCGAGTTCATGTAGAAGATAAGAATCGGAATGACTGCGGTATTGGGATTATTCGTAGAAACTGCCTTAGCGGGAACCGTTTATTTGACCCGGCGTTTCTTTTGATTATCAAAAGTTTAATAGCAAAAAAGCGACTGCTCATCTACAACATGTAGAAAAGCAAATCGCTTTTTTTATCCCTACACGCGTTAGCAACATCCCTCCGAAGAGGATGGTTTCTTCATCATTTTCATACAGTCCTTCATGTTCACTTTGGCTTGTTCCAACTCGCCGCAGTCCATCCCTTCACAGTAATCGGAAGGTCTTTTTGTCATCTCTTTACACATCTTTCTACATTCTTTCTTCGTCATCGAGTCGCAACCATCCATATCCCCGTGGGCCGCAAAAGCGGAGCCTCCAAATGCGAGGAAAGCAACGAGAGCGATGGCCATAATCTTTATCTTCATGTGAATCCTCCTCTGTTGATTAAAGGTCCTGTCTGGCAATTCAATTTTTCGTAACAACAAGAGAGGGTCGGTATGGGTGGCGGAGAGCCTTTGCGCCTTTTTGACAACCATACCGACCGGGATCCCGCCTACGGATTGTTCAGACCCGTCATTTTTAACTACAGGTGCTGGACTCTTATCCAAATGACAAGACAGCATCACCAAAGCCTTGGACCCCAAAACGTTCCATGTATTCTCTTTCAAAATTCAGGACTTCATGTTGGAAGAAACGGATTGTAGGGAATGCATTCTATTGACTCTGATCTTCCATCCATTTGTTGCAAGCCTTCACCACCTTTTTCCCTTCTGAAGTGTTCATGGCATTCATCATCTGATCCATGGATCCATTGGACATTCTTTCATGTTCCATCATCGGGTTTACTTCACCGTCAGCAAATACTGCGGGAGCGACGAACACCAGAGCAAGAGTGATCACTCCCATTAAGACAACCATCGTTTTTGGCATCGCTATCCACCTCCTCCTTTAATCGATTCTCCTACTTTCATGATTTGCTTGCCGTTCCGTCCGTCGTCTTCACTAACAAACACTTGTTTAGGAAAACGTGGTGATTGCCACGGTGTGGGGTTTTTAGGGATGCTGTACGATCATGTACCGCATCCCCTTGCATTCATTTTACAAAGTAAATTTGATCAAAATATGAGGAAACGGCGATTGCAATCTGTTACATCTGATAGTGTGATAGGCAAACCCGAAGAAAGGAGACGGATACATTTAACGGGAGGTATCCTGACTATTCCATTGAGGTGTCATTCCATATAAAAAAACAACCGAAGCTCCTAAAGGAGTTCCAGTTGTTTTTTCTGTTAAAACCAATAGTTGAAATTGGTTTGTTATGCGCTAGGTAAAACGGATCTGGCAGCTTAACCGTAACGATCTATCCACAGTGGATCGCGATCTATCCGAAGCTTTACGGATTGATTATGTAGGATTTCCTTCCGATAATCAATTTTGGAAAATCAAGTTCTCGATAATTTATCGATTACCGGGTCCCGCCGGATCGGTTTGACCAAGTGCTCAATTTGATGGGAGCACTTATCCTGATCGTACAAAAGGGGAAGTTTCCGCAAAATGCCACATGGAATCGATGACCCAAAAACGGAGTGTAACAGAGGCACGAATGTTTTATGCCGAAACAGCCAAAAAATTTCAAGAAGGAATCTCATCCCCTTATGTAGAGAGACTTCTATTCCTTCCGCAAAGGAATACCGCTGATCCTGATGTACCGATCGGTTAAAAAGCCGGACCGTCCTTTGCCTTATCAATACAACACAGATCAAGCTTTATCCTTATTGATTCACGGTTGCATGTCCATTGCTTTTTGCACCTTTTCGGGATGAATACTAATGATTTTCCGGAATCGTGATTTTTTGATCAACCCCTTACGGACCATCTCGGCGATCGTGGCACTAACGGTCTCCCTGGTTGCACCAATCATTGCGGCCAGGTCCTGGTGGGAAAGGGAAATATTCAAGCGGATATAATCTCCATGAGGCTCACCAAAATTTTGTCCCAGCTTGGACAACAAATACAGCAACCGTTTCTGTACACTTCCATAGGCCAGACTCTCTAACATCTCTTCCGCTTCGCTCAACCGTTCCGACAGAACACGGATCATTTTCAAAGCCAGTTGCGGACGCTCTTGCATTAAGCCTTCAAAATCCGATTTGCTCAACAGACAGATGAGGGTGTCTTCCAAAGCCTCGGCGTAGATGTTTCGGGTGCCTGTCGCAAAGGCCTCCACTTCCCCGAAGATATTGCCGTCCCCGAGAATCCCCAGGGTGAACTCCTTGCCTTCTCGGTTCAATTTGTACAGGCGGACTTTTCCCTTTTTCAACAAGTAAAGCCCTTGCGGGGGCGTGTCAGGCGTGAGGAGGAGAGTCCCCTTGGGCGTCCGGTTCATCGGCGCCAACCGGGCAATCTCTTCCAAGTCCGTCTCCGGCAGTTCATCCATGATGTTAATCTGTGAAAGATACCATAGTTTATCCATGATAAAATCCTCTCTACTGGTGATAGATGCGTTCA
Source organism: Desmospora profundinema (assembly GCF_031454155.1). Classification (GTDB taxonomy): domain Bacteria; phylum Bacillota; class Bacilli; order Thermoactinomycetales; family DSM-45169; genus Desmospora; species Desmospora profundinema. The sequence goes on along the minus strand of NZ_JAVDQG010000006.1, from coordinate 171,835 downwards.
AATTCCTCCGCGTCAAAGCCGTATAGAAAGATTTCACCGACCTGGATCACCGGACTGACGACAAGTCCGCCTTTATAACCGCTCGGGGCTTCCTGTATCTGTCCGGCCCCTTCTTCAAACGGGATCCGTTTTTCCATAAAATATCGGCGGGCCCGTCGTCCTCCCAGACAGCCAGGATGGGTCCACAACCGCACTTTCCTCTGCAACATGACCGCCTCTTTTCTCTCTCGTTTCATTTTACTCTTCTTTCCGGGGTTTTGTCTGGTCCCCAGGTTCGACTGTGGTTTTTTTAATCGCTTATAGAACAACGGCAAAAAGGCGGGAAGCGCCCCCCAGAGTGGCATATAAAAGGTGACGGAGAAAGCGTCATAGAGCGAATGACCCAGGAAATGATAGGCGAAAGCGCCGGGAATCATACCGAGGGACGTGACAGGAGCTAATCACGGAACCGAAAATACACCTGAAATCCGTCAACGCGCTTCCTCCTCCGTCAACCCCAGCCGAAGATCCGTCCCTGTCGGGTCGAATGGACCAGCTTGGCCGAATGGATAAGGACTTAGCGGGAACCACAGCCCGCCAACAAACGATACCCTCCCAGGAGTTTCCGATCGTACAGGGCGGTTTTGGCCCCCAATCCTGCCGCACCGACCACCGAACCACCCGCCACGATCCGATCACACCGCTTCATGAAACTCTCCCCCCTTTTACCGTTGGCACCATTTTAAAGATGTCCGCATTTTTCTGTCTGTAATTTAGATTACCAATAAGCGAAAAAAGAATCGGTAATGGTGGACAACCGTTTAAAACCTCATCTTTCCCGTATTTTCCGTCACCGATTTATTCCCCCCTAGCACCGGATATTCATTGCATCCCGTGGTGTATCATTCAGCATAATAAAGCACCCGGACCCCCAATGAACTTCTCTTACGTCTATTTTATCTGGAGAAAATTCCGGTGGACGGAAGAAGTGATTCGTAGTAGTTTGGTTTAGTTAAACACCTGAAAATGAAAATCTAATCATCTGTCTATCACTTTATACTTTTCAAATGAATAATGTAAGATTAAGCCGTAACCACTAACGGTAGTAGCCGTAACCGGCCCCCCTTTAGGATCCGTCATTCATTTGACGAATCCTTTCCCTTTTAAAAATCGGCCAGTATATACACATACCAATATCCCATAACCGGATTCTCCGAAAGGTTATCCTCTACATGAAAACACCCATATAGTGGTGTTTTCATGTAGAAGCGTAATTATCTAAAAAAGACTGCTGACCTTTTATTTTGTCAGCAGCCTTACAAAAACCATATAAGGACTTATGTTAAATGCAAGTTTATCTGTTTTTAGTGAATACCAAAGGGAATCACCAAAGCGAAAATCGTCGCAATGACCAACAGAAAGATCAACAGACGACGTAGGCCAAATCCAACAAATCCTTTGCCAAATCCATCAAAACCGAATCCAGACATATACATTCACTCCTTTCTTGAATTCTCTTCATCATATGTTTATCAAACATAATGTGACACGATTAAATAACCTATTTTTTCAAAGTTGATTTATATCATGTTTGGATATTAGCGATCTCCATACCTGAAACGAGTGAACCACTCGGTTTGAGCGACCGAACTTCTCCTTTCTTCCCGCAATGACAAAAACACGGATTATCCCGATATATCACATGGAACTCCCATGCGATGTCTGCTAAAAAAAGGGGGGGGGGCAATCTCCCTCAAAGGAGTAGGCGTCAAATCCCGAACCCGGCAAAACTAGACACCAATCATTTCCTCCTTTCGTCCGTTCTAATAACATACTATGTAGTACAAAATAAACGTTTTAGACTCATATATTGACTTCCAAAAAAACACGAAAAAAGTGAGGGGGTATGGTTAGCGAAATCCTTTGCACTTTTTCCACGAGATCAAAGACGACCAGACTGGCTTTCTATATGGTGTGGTAACCGTCATATGGTTCGGTCGAGTGAAGTCCTTTTCCAACGATACACTTGAATGTGAGCACACCAAGCCATGTGTTTATTTGAGCTCCTCGTACTTTTTCCGGTAATGGGACAACGTAATTAGAGGCCAGATATACCGATAGCTATGATAATGGATGTAAAATTCTCCGGAAAGACCCCCGCCGGTAGGATACCGCATAAACCAACCGTTTTTCTGCGCCATGTCGAGAAGGCAACGGATCCCCGCATCGATCTCTGGTGTCGGTTTTTGATGCCAGGCAATTAAGGCATCCAAGGCCCAAGCCGTCTGAGAGGGAGTGCTCCCCCTTAGGGGAATGTATGTTCGCAAGATATCGCTACGGCAAGATTCACCCCACCCGCCGTCTTTGTTCTGTATGGATTTGAGCCACCGAATCCCCTTTTCGACCGTTGGGTGGGAACGGGGATACCCAGCAGAAGCTAATCCAGTTAATGCTGCCCATGTTCCGTATATATAGGAAATTCCCCAACGACCAAACCAGGAGCCATTTGCTTCCTGGCTCCTCTCCAAAAATTGAGCTGCCTTCTGAACGACAGGATGATCCCATTTCCACCCCAGCTCTTTCCCGACGAATTCTAACGTGCGGCCCGTCAAATCATTGGTGGACGGATCCGTCCAAACGGTGTGAGCATCCTCAAAGGGAAGCAGACGGCGCGGCCAGGACTTGTCTGTGTTTTTTTCAAAGGCGGACCACCCGCCGTCCCGATTTTGCATGGACAGCAGCCAGTCAACTCCCCGATTCCAGCTCCGCTCAAAAGTGGAAGGATTCCTCCGGAATACCGGGGCGATGGCCCTTAAGCTGGCAGAGGTATCGTCCAGGTCCGGATTAAGGGTGTTAATATCGGAGAATCCCCACCCCCCGGGCAACACACCAGGATTCCGCAAAGCCCAATCACCGTATCGGGTGTGTTGGCGGCGGAGAAGGTAGTAAATCCCCTTGCGAACAGCAGCATGATCCGGTGGCAAGCCCGCCTCCTGTAAGGCAAAGGTAATGAGAGACGTATCCCAGACGGTTGAGGTGGTCTCTTGCAAATGCCATCCCTGTTTCACTGGAAAAAGGAAACGTTCCAACCCCTTTATGGCCCGGATAAAGATCGGGTGGCGTTTCGAGTAGCCCAAGGCCATCAAACCGAACACCATTAAAAAGGTACTGCTGAAATAGCTGTACAACGTCCCGTCCGGCTCGATCCGTTTCAGTATAAACCGTTCTCCCCTCTGTAAAGCGCCAGCCTTAAGCAGGCCAGTTTTTTTGGGCATCCGGGAAAGTAAAACTTCTACTTCGTATTGCAACTGCTCGCTTTTTCGGAGAAGGTGAGATAAAGACGCGTCTTTTCCCATCCAATCGGAAAAATTCACGTGCGGCCCCGGCAGTCGCTTGGAGAAACGTCTGTCGGAAGCCAATAAGATCGGAGCGACGTGTACACGGGTAAAACCGACAAAATCGAAAAAACTAAGGGGGAGCCACCATGGAAGGAGAAGGATTTCTGCAGGAACTTCCTGATGGTTGGACCAATCGTATAGACCGATCAAACTTAACATGACTTTCGTCAGAGAACCAGCCTGTTTAATCCCTCCGCGGGACATGACGTATTCTCGGGCTCTTCGTACGATCGGATGATTGGGTTTCACCGCCCCAGCATACAGAAGACTGATGACGGATTCCACCGTGGCAGAAAGGTTTCCGTTTTTTTCATCTGCGTACAATTTCCAGACCCCGTCGTCCCCGCCTAGAGACCGGATCCGCTGTGCTAAGTGATGAATTGCATTTGTTTTCTTCCCAAACAACCGATACAGCAGAATCATATAGGAATCGGTCATGGGGCCACTTTCAAAACAAAAACGCCATCGACCGTCCGGTTGCTGGCGGGAAATCAGAAATTTAGTTAGACGCCGAATTTCCTCCTTCACTCCATCCATCTGATTCAGTGTCACCATTTTCTCCCCCCTCCTCCCACCTTATGAGGGGCCATTTCTGGTGTATGCACATTTTCTCTTTCGGATAACCTTTACCACGCGTAATATAACCGATTCAGTATTCCACTCGACTCAATCACTTCTTATGCTTCATGAGGTTACTAAGGGTGTACAACTCAAAAAATCTATCCTCTTCCGCACCTTATCTCAACAATCTTAGCCCGGTAATCTTACCGGGCTAAGAAATCATCATCGACTTTAACGGCTTTGTGTGATTGCCGTCTACTTGAGGATCATTCTTCTTTAGCAGGCGAATACCGATCTCCTTATTAACCTAGAAGAAAAAAAAGGGAGTAAAGAACCCAAACGGCAGAAAAAACAGAAACGGAAAGAAGAAAAAGCTTGCCTCCATATGTTTAGACGAAGTTTTTTTGATTACGGGAATAAACCAAATGCCACCCTTCTCGACCTTTTTAATGGACCCGTAGATTTCCTTTCCGTCATTCAGACGGATTTTCGTCGGTTTACCCACATGGGACTGATTCAACTCTTTTGGGGAAACGTATTTCCAAGCCATGCTTTCACCTCCCTAGTAACCTTATATATTTCCTGAGTTCTAAATGGGTATGGACATTCAAGCCATATTTTTGTTTTCTTTACGCCCATTTTTCAGAAGTTATATATGCAATGTGATCTTCTCACCGTTGGAATGGTGGGCTCCTCGTTTCTCTGTCACTCATAATGGAATAAGGGCAACGCTCTGGTAAAGGAGCTTAGATATGTCGACGGGGAATCGTATTCGATACCCGATGGGAAGACGAAGGAAAAGGATAGATGTCTGAATATTCCGGTTCAATTTGCCGTCAGCACTGTCTCCGATGACGGACAGCAACATTAATCTGAAATCGATCGTACTGTTTCACGCATCGGAACCAACCTTTGCGTCATGAACAAAGTGATGAAAATGGGGTCACGAAACAACGATACTCCCAGGTTTCTCCTGGGAGTATCGTTGTTTATTCAACGTGATTGGACGATTGCCCATATGCCAATATGCATTAAATCGTCCTTCTTTTATCGAGGTTTACAGGGTGATAATCTGATAATCTTCCGCAACGAGTTTTGCAAGACTGGGGTGCCCTTGCACTTCTCCTAATTTCTGAACTCCTGATTGCTGAACCGAATCGGAAACACCAAACGCCCCTGCGCAATACTCACAGGCACCTGCGATGACACCCAGATTCTTGACGGCTCTATATAGCGGGTTATATTTATTTTCAGGGTCCTCAAAGCGTTGGATCCAAGCGGTACCTGCACCGTCAAAGATCACCTGAACTCGATGTCCCGCTTCATGTAGTTCTTGTGCGTACAACAGACCGTGCAAGGCTTTTGCACCTTCCGTCACATCGGCAAGTACCAAAATCACAAATTTTTTCATTTACGTTCACCCCTTAAACAGCAGATAATTTTTGTTCAAGCACTTCCTTGCTATGAAGGCCGACCATCGTATCCACAATCTCCCCGTCTTTTATAAGCAACAGGGTCGGAATGCTCATAATTCCGTAACGGGAGGATAGTTCTGGCTCTTGTTCCACATTGACTTTCGCAAGAGCGGCTTTTCCCTCCCACTTCTCTGACAGTTCTTTCATAATCGACAGTTGAATTTTGCACGGACGGCACCATGGCGCCCAAAAATCGACCAGCGTTACTCCCTTTGCAATCTGATCCTCAAAATTCGCTTGGGTCAATACCTTGACAGACATCCGACTTCCCCCTTTCAACGAGATGTCTCCATCATACCTGCTGTTGCTGTTGCCATTCTGTTCATTCGATTACAAAGAACAACCGCTTGATTTTCTCAATTATAAATAGCCCGTAAAACCGACGAGATCATTCAAATAAACGGACAACACGGCGAGCTGATCCGTAATCAGTAGAATCCCTACCCCGATGATGATGACGCCTCCCGCTTTCATCATTGTAGAGGAATAAGCATGAAACCGTTTGAATGCCGGGAAAAAGAAGGAAAACAGAAAGAACGGGAGAGAAAAGCCCAGTACATAGATCATCATGTACAACAGTCCATTGGCCGGTTCTACAGCGGCCAACCCGATAATGGAACTGAGCATCGGTCCGATGCACGGCGTCCAACCGGCCGCAAACCCGAGTCCAAAGAGGAAAGAACCCGTATAGCTGATGGTCCTCCCATCCGTACTCATCCATCTTCGATCCTGCAACAACCCCTTCAATTGGAAAAGCCCCATTAACATAAACCCCATGATGATAAACAGGATTCCGCTGCCGATGCGAATCCATGAACGGTACTCCACAAACCATCCGCCGACTAATGTCGCGGAAAACCCAAGCATGACATAGATGAGGGAGATACCGAGTACAAACACAGCCGTATGAGAGAGGATCCGCAAGCGGACTTTACCCATTTTGTGCTGATCCCGGATCTCCGTAAAAGACAATCCGGTCAGCCTTGAAAGGTATGCCGGATAAAGCGGCAAGGTGCAAGGGGATAAAAAGGATAACAAGCCCGCGAGAAACGCCAGTCCCATTTGCACTGTCATCCGTTTATCCCCCTTTCTGTGGCTGTTTGTCGGCTAGCACCTCATCTAGTTGTTGTCTAAATTCTTTTTCATTCTCTTTTCCGCCGGCTCCTATCTTTCGATAAACTTCATTGCCTTGTGGATCAAGCAATACAACGGTCGGAGTACTGATCACCTGGAACAACTCGGTCACTGCGCCGTCCTTATCGAAGTAGACCGGTAAACGGAGATCATGTTCTTTGACGTAATCTTCCACACTGCTTACAGAATCTTGATGCGTCAGATTGACGGCGGCAAATTCAACCTTTCCTTCATATTCATCGTATAACGATTCAATGACCGGCATTTCTTCCCGGCAATAGGGACACCAGGTCGCCCAAAAACTCAAAAACATCGGTTTATCCACTGTGGAGCTGTCTAATGTTTGATTCCTTACTCCTTCCAAATGAAACGTAACAGGAGTGGAATCGCGTTTTGGTCCGTTTTCAACGGACGGAGATTCTGTCTGAACACCGGAACATGCGGCTCCTATAAGGGTCAATATCGATATCATGACCAAAAACTTTGCTTTCTTCCAGTTTCGTAAACGGATCATGATAAATCCCCTCCGGTTTCCGGGCGTTTGACTTCCGTCCATTTATAAGGAAAAAATTCAATACAGATAATCCCGGCTAAAAGCAATGCCATCGTAATCGGACCATAAGGATGGACATGGGACTGGAATGTCAAAGCGGATAACCCGATCAGAATGACGCCGACCCGGTTATATCCTTTCATATATAAAGCTGCGGCAGCCAAAATAGCCGCGGCAACCCAAGACCATACGGCCACGTTCATAATGACGGTGCCCCCGGGCATATCCAGATTAAATAAGGCGAGGAACAGATCGAACATCCGGTCATAAACTTCATCACCATCCGATACGTTTAACCCGCGTACATGCCGAAATAAGATTCCCGTCGCGATTCCCGCAATGGTATCGAATGCCGTATAGGTGATAGCAAAAATCCATAGCGCAACCCGGCTCAAACTTGCCGTGATGCCGTCGCTATTTTTTAACAGCAGCCACATCGCAGTAGCGATCAAAGGAAATAACGGCATTTGTAAAGTATGCAGCAGTAGCCACCAATCTCCCTGGCCGGGAGACGATATCATTTCATCAAAATAAACATGAGCCGGATGCCACACTCCCAGCAAACCCAATGCAGCCGGTGCACCTAATAAGATCAGACGCCTCGATAGCTTTTTTACATCCAATGGTGAACACGCTCCTTTATCTGCTACTGTTGCGATCATAGACCCTCACATATCGTATCAAAATAAAAACCACCCTTATGTAAGCCATCTTACATACATGTGATTTTGGTCTCATCTATACTTGCCTTGTCGATATCAAATTTATCGAGGAGGCACAGTCATGTCAGGGATAGAGCGAAAGTTTCATTTCAAGGCAGGGATGATCGGAAGTTTGGTCGGCGGTCTGATTATGGCCATTCCAATGGGGATGATGGGTTCCATGCCCGGTATTGCATCCATGGTCGGCAGTGATTCGTCCATGGTCGGATTTCTTGTACACATGGTCATCAGTTTGATCTTTGGGATCGCATTTACCGTATTTGCTGGACTAATTAAGCTCCATCCGGTAGTCACCGGCGCGATTTTCGGCGTGATTATCTGGGTAATCGGACCCCTACTTCTGATGCCCATGCTGGTTGGAGCTTCGGATGCTTGTAGTACAGCTGCATGCGGTACAACGGAAAAAGGGGCTTGTGGAGCCGTTGAAAAATCCGCTTGTGGCGAAGCTGACAAATCTGCTTGCGGCGAAGCTGGTAAATCCGCCTGTGGCGAAGTCGGTGCGAACGCTTGCGGCAATCCATGTGCTGGAGGCGGTTCATCCGCATTGTTGTTGGGTCTTGCCACTCATCTCCTTTACGGACTGGTGACCGGCGCCGTGTTTAAGATGATGCTTCCCAAGCAAGTCTAACCACCGATAACAAAAAGCCCGCAATCCCAGCGTAAAGGGAATGCGGGCCTTTTGACTGCAGACGATGTTGAGGATCCATTTTCCAGAAATTCATATTCGATTTCCAAACGAACCAAGCAGAGCCGAAATCGTTCGATTCTGCTTGGATGATCCATCTAAGAAGGATTACCGATACCGCCCAACAAACGAGGAATCAATGTTCCGTTTCAATCGCCGGCACCACTTTCCGTGAAAGGACATCCCGCGGTATAGCAACAACGCTTCTCCTTCTCCGGTCGACAGAATAGACAAGTACTGCGATTGAGGGCGATACTTCTTTAACCGTCCCTTTGCCCCATCGTTTTCCAGATTGGTTCATAACACCGGCGCTTCACGGACCGCGTACACCCCCGCTTTATGAAGGGAAGGTTGCGTTTGAAGGGTAATGCAATCTCGTACCGACAAGGGAACGATTGTGGTCAAAGAAATTGCCGACGACCACCTTGCCTTCCATCCCGGTCACCCAGATGGAATATTTCCGGGTCCACAAAACTGCCTCCGAAAAACTGCCGGTTTGAATCAAGAAATTTAGCATCAATGATAGGAGCCCATCATTGGTGACCATTCACACAACAGGTTAAATAATCTATATAAAAATAGGTTTATTTCCTATTTATTTATTACTAAATCGTGCATAATATAATAAAATAGAGGTATGTTATATCATATGAGGAGTGGTAGCTATTGTTCGAGAACGAGGGATTCTATCATGAACCGCCAGTAAAGGGTAGTGAATATCGATGGCAGTAAACATTATTTCCATATTGAAAATTATGAGTGTGTCAGGTCCATCTTCCATTAATTTTGGTCGTGTTGTAAACATCGGTGCGAAAAGTAACGACAAATCAATAGGAGGATCGTCCATTGTTGGTGATTTCGGAAAAAACATCGATTTAGAAAAAAATAAAAGCATTGATCCAAATAAAGCGGACCATGCGCGTACCACTGCACGTTCCTTCAAATAAAATCTAGATCACTTACGATCAACGGCTTGATTACAGGGTGGGTCTATTGTACAAAAGTACCCTAATCAAGGGTGCCTTCATGAATGAATATGAAAAAAGCCGCTTGTAAGGAAAAGTACAAGCGGAGACAAGACAAAAGGATAATGATTTATTCGATTTAACATTCTCCTATCTATCATCTCAATTAAAATCAGGTTGGTCCTACAATTGATCCACTATATCGGGATCGATAGACAGATTACCTTCGGCATCAATGTTTCGAACAAAATCACCAATGGGAGAGGATCCTCCTAAACTTTTAGAATTATCGTTCGAACGAATATTAATGGCATCACCCATGTTAACACTCCCTGCACTAGAAACATTTTGTAATTTAACATTAAAAATTTTGTTTATAGACCCCATATATTCTACCTCCAATCTCATATAATCTATTTATATCTGTGTAACCTATTCAAACACCTTTTAACTGTATAGAGATGCAAAGAGTAGAAACCCGATCGAGATCAAAATAATTTTTCCCACTTGTACTTCAGATTTTATCCATCACTTTTAACAGTGTTAAGCCTGTTATATCTATCAATTTCTTTCATCAATTCTCTAAATGTCGTTAGATTAATTTGCTGATTGGCATCCGAAAGGGCAACAGCAGGATCTGGATGTGTTTCTACCATAAGTCCGTCGGCACCTGCTGCGAGTGCAGCTTTGGCAATGGCATCCAAAATGTCTCGTCGACCTGTAGAGTGGCTAATATCCACGATAACAGGCAGATGACTTTCCTTTTTCAAAATCGGAACAGCGGAAATATCCAACGTATTACGTGTCCATTTTTCATAGGTTCGGATCCCCCGTTCACATAGGATCACTTGGTTATTTCCCCGAGAAACAATATACTCAGCGGCAAATAGAAACTCTTCAATGGTCGCCGATAGTCCTCGCTTAAGCAAAACCGGGATTTGAACGGATCCAGCAGCCTTTAAAAGCTCAAAATTTTGCATATTACGGGCCCCGATTTGGATGACGTCTACATATTCTACGGATGAGTTTAGATTCGCTGGATTTACGATTTCACTTACCACTTTTAAATGAAACTCGTCAGCAACCTTACGTAAAATTTCCAGCCCCTGTTCTCCAAGTCCTTGAAAATCATATGGTGAAGTCCGGGGTTTGTATGCTCCACCTCGTAAAAAGATAAGTCCCTGTTGTTTTAAAACTTGAGCCACTTTCCGAACTTGTTCTTCAGATTCGACAGAACAGGGGCCTGCAATAACGATTGGATCGTTGTTTCCACCGATCTCTTCATCCCCTATCCTAACCACTGTATCCAGCGGGCGACGCTTACGACTCACTAGAAGCGTTTTATGATGCTCTTCTTGCTGTAGTTCTAGGGAAGCTTTAAAGATCTGCTTGAATAAATGTCGGACTGTATCATCACTAAACGGACCCTTGTTATGCTCAATGATTTGATCAAGCATCTTTCGTTCCCGTATGGGATCAAATTTATTGACGCTCTGCTTTTTCTTGATTTCACCAATTTCTTTTACGATCGATCCTCGCTGAGCGATTAAATTTAGCAGCTGAAAATTGATACGATCTAATTCTTTTCGTAAGGACTCTAATGTATGATTCATTCTCCCTTTCCTCCTACCCCTTTATTAGGCTTCATTATACGCAGAACAGGCTGTGTCTGATCTAATTTTGTTAAATATGGGCCTTCATAAAAGGCCGTCATCCAGTTGATTTCCTGGCATGATGAGCCAACATGATGAACTATACCTGGCCCTAGCTAGGGTGTGTCTGATAAAACCGTTCCGAATCACGTTGTCCCGAACTTAAGTAAACAATGTTTACCCCTTATAACCCTTTTCTTCTCCATGTCATGTATGGCACCAACAACCGAGCTTCCCGGCTGGAAATATGAACAGACACATCGAGAATAGCTTGTTTGAGGGCGTCGAGTGCACCGATATGATCGTGGTGTACATGGGTCAAAACGATCCTGGTAATCGGCTTTCCGATTTGATCGGAGCAATGAGGCAACACTGCGTCAAGAGTAGCTATCGTTCTCCTCTACAAAATAACAGTTAACAGATAAAGACTGGCGGTTGTCTGATCATCTGCAGATTATCGAACTTGCGAGGGGGGTTAACCTCCCTCTTCATCCGACGACCGAAGGAAGTGCCTGTGGTGCGCTCGCATTCATCTGCCCCATTCAAATGGGGAGGATTCCCGCTCGCATTTCCTAAAGAGCGAATCCCATCCCCATGATCGGAAAAGACCCTTCGCAGGGGTTCTTCCCCGTGAAGGGTCTTTTTGGAGTAGTCGCGGTGAAAATCAATTCATCCGGTTTAACCCGTTTCGTCACTCTCACGGCCTCTCACAAGAGACTAAGCGGTACGTGGTTACCGGGTGAATCTTTGAACCGTCACAGTGTTTTTCATTTTTTTCCTCTTAAGACCTCGTGTAACCGGTCGGGATGGTTGGTAAACATGCCGGTCACACCCCACTCAATCAACTTTTCCATATCCGCCTTTTCGTTAACGGTGTAGGGATGGATCTCCAGCCCGTGCTTCCGCACTTGTTGCACATATTCCCGGTCGATCCTTTGGAAGTTGGGACCGACACCGATCGCATATCGCTTCACCGCTTCCAGTTCCCCGTCCGTGATGCTTCCCGGTGTATCGTACCAAAAGAGCTGTACCAGGGGAACGTCCGGGTTTAGGTGATACATCTTCAATAAGCTGGCTTGGCTGAAGGATTGGACCAGCACATTTTTGTTCTCCAGTTTCTCTTTGGTGGTAAGGCCGTGTTTATCTAGAATACGGAGCAACTCTTCTTCCATGCTGGGATAAACTTCAGGTGCTTTGGTCTCAATGTAGTATTTTTTATCGCTGCCGAAATGCGCCAGCACTTCATCCAGGGTAGGAACTTTCAACCCCGCGTATTTCTTCTTGGCATATTGCGGGTATGTTTCGTTGAACCAGGAGCCGGCGTCTAGCTCTTTAATCTGGGCCAGAGTATGATCCTTTACCTGCCCGGTCCCGTTGGTGGTCCGATCCAGGGTTTCATCGTGCATGGCGATGAGGTGACCATCTTTGGTCATCTGCAGATCGATCTCGATATAATCGCCCTTCATCCGGTCCCCTAGCTTATAGGAGGGAATCGTGTGTTCCGGAGCATAGGCAGAAGCACCGCGATGGGCAACATTGAGCACCTGAGGCTCCTTTTCATTACCAGCAAAAACAAAAGTGCCACCTGGAAGGAGGGTCCACAGACCGGCGGCGGTGACAACAGATAAGAGTGCCTTCAGGGAAAATCGCATGAAAACCATCCTTCTTGGTCATTTGTTTGATTTTGTCAAAGCGTCTACCCTTCTTGCCGAAGCGACCATGGTTATGTAGTTTTGCTTTTGTGCAAGCCCTCGTTATTATATTACTCTTCTATAATCGCAACCACTCGACTCCAGCCCGCGCTGGCATCTTTAATATTGATCGGAAAGGCCGAGATTTTAAACCCGTATGGTTTTGGAATCTGATCCAGGTTGCATAGCTTTTCAATTTGACAATATTCTTTTTCTCTCCCTACTAGATGTGCCTCCCAAAATTGCCCCTTTCCTTCCTTCGCCTCTACAGCCATTCGATCAAATGGTCGATCTAACCCCCATGCATCAATACCGATCAACTTGATGCCCTGGTCCACCAGCCATTCCGTTGCGGCTCGATTGAGTCCGGGTTGCTTAAAAGCATAGCCGGGCTGATCGAAGAACGTTGACGCACCTGTGTGAATCAGGGTAATATCTAACGGCTTTAATGGATAGCCAATCCGTTCCAGTTCTGATTGCAAATCTTTTTCCGTAATCGCCTCACCGATTTTTTTGTGTCGCATATCCAGGACTACCCCATCACCATAGCACCACTCAAGCGGCACCTGATCGATGGTTTTAGCCGGTTGATCACCGCTTAAGGGGCCGTAGTGATATGGCGCATCGACGTGAGTTCCTGAGTGAGTATTCAGGACCACTTCTTCGGTTGCCCAAGCGATTCCGTTGGGAAAGGTTTCTTCACCCAACCCTAAAACCTCTTTAACCTGTTGAGTCCCCGCCTTATGGTCAAAATATCGGATTTGATGAGGGCTCAATTCAAATGATGTCGTATCATTGCTAAGTTTATCACTCAAATCTATCAGCTTCCTCAATGATGGATCCTCCCTCCGTCAATATAAATGATTTTACCGGCGAATCGGTGACGTCCTTCAGCAGCTTCCGCAAACAGGTACGACCCATACCGGCAACCGCGTATCCAGTAGTACATGCCCATCCAGTTCTACAAGTAAAATCGAATTTCCTCCCGCAAACGCATACCGGTTCATCATCAGGGAGTTTGATCTCCGCCCGGCTTTCCGACCCCCTGTCCTCTCTGCTCGGTCCCTACCCGTTACCCGGGTGATTCAAAGACAGACGAGCCAGGGGGTTGGGGATAGCGACACCAAACCCAAATACGAAGTAAAAAAGTAACCATCAAGATTCGGAAGTCCTTTACGGTTTGCTAAGTTCCTGAGGGACTCCAAAGGGCTCTTCCAGTCTAATCTTCCCTTTCGTCACAAACTAAGGGAACCATCTTCAACTGCTCCCCCAACTCCAACCAACCCGAATACAATCAGGATGCGTAAACTCTTTTTCATCAAAAATCACTTCCACTTAGGCTAATCCCAACTCACAACATGGTAATATATTCATAGGCAAGAGAGAACAAAAATCCTCTCCACCGGGCCGAGAAAAATCATACTCCCTTATCAAAGAAAAATACCGCCCCTGTTTAAGGAGCGGATTTTTCTCTTTTTACCCTATCGCTTCTTCCCTCCTCCCGAAGAAATGCTTCAATGCATTGTACACCTGCCCCTTTTCCCGGATGATATAGTGCATAAAGGTCTCATCCTGAATGTGTTTGTAGGCGTTCATGAGGGTACTGTGGCGATTATATTGATTCACTTCCCCATAGCCGAAAAGGTTGCAGCGGTTCATCAGCTCCCGAACCAACTTTATACAGCGTTCGTTGTCGGAGGTGAGGTTGTCGCCGTCGGAAAAGTGGAAGGGATAGATGTTGTAGCGGTGCGGCGGATAACGGTCGTCGATCACTTCCAGGGCTTTACGATAGGCGGAGGAACAGATGGTGCCGCCGGATTCTCCCTTGCTGAAAAAGTGTTCTTCGGAAACTTCCTTGGCCTCGGTATGGTGGGCGATAAAGACGATTTCCACTTTTTCATATTGAGTGCGAAGAAAGCGGGTCATCCAAAAGAAGAAACTGCGTGCGATGTATTTTTCAAAAATGCCCATGGAACCCGAGGTGTCCATCATAGCGATCACAACGGCGTTGGAGTGGGGAATCACGATCTCTTCCCACGTCTTGAACCGAAGATCCTCATCGGAGATGCGGCCGAAGCCCTCCTTACCTTTCATCGCGTTCCGTTTCAGGGAGTTGAGAAGGGTCCGTTTCTTATCGATGTTTCCCATCAGCCCTTTTTTCCGCACGTCGTTAAAACGAATATCCTGGGTTTCAATCTCCTGTTGTTCTTTTTGTTGCAAGCGAGGCAGTTCCAGTTCGGAAAAGAGCATGCTCTCCAGCTCATCCACCGAAATTTCCGCTTCATAGTAATCCTGGCCGGGGGAATCCCCCGCCCCCTGCCCTTTCCCCGGTTGCCCCTTGGCCCGCTCCCTTCCGATCACGTCCCCCACCTGACTTTTCCCGTCTCCCTGCCCCACATGCTTTCCTTTATTGTAGTTAAAGCGAAATTTATACTCTTCCATGGACCGGATCGGGATTTTGACCACTTTTTTGCCGTCGGAGAGAATGATGCTCTCCTCCGAGATGAGGTCGGACAGGTTTTTCTTGATCGCTTCCTTCACTTTCTCCTGATGACGCATCTGGTCCTGATGGCCTTTCCGGTGTAAGGACCAGTTTTCTTCCGACACGATAAAGGTGGGTTTCGACATCCGGGGTACCTCCTGTCTCTCCCGAAGTCCCACTAGCGGTTCAAGAGGCTCCCCACATAGCGCAGCAGTTCGTTGGCGCTGGCGGTGGTGTAGCCATACTTTTCCACCAGCGTGGCAATCACTTCGTTAATCTTTTTCAGTTGGTTTTCATCCGGCGTTTTGGTGGATGTGGTGATTTTCACCACATCTTTCAGATCGGCGAACAGTTTTTTCTGGATCGCTTCCCGCAAGCGATCGTGGCTGTTGTAGTCAAATTTCTTCCCCTTGCGGGCATAAGCGGAGATGCGGATCAGGATTTCTTCACGGAACGCTTTTTTGGCGTTTTCCGAGATACCGATCTGTTCTTCAATGGAACGCATCAGTTTCTCATCCGGCTCCAGCTCTTCCCCCGTCAAAGGATCCCGGATCTTCTGCCAGTTGCAGTAAGCTTCCACATTGTCCAGATAGTTGTCCAATAACGTTTTGGCCGACTCTTCATAGGAGTAAACAAACGCCTTTTGCACTTCTTTTTTGGCCAGTTCGTCATACTCCTTGCGTGCAATAGAAATAAAATTCAGATAACGGTCCCGTTCCTCTTTCGTGATAGACGGATGTTGATCCAAACCGTCCTTAATCGCCCGCAGAATATCCATGGCATTGATATAATCGGCTTCTGTCCGGATCAGGGCACTGGAGATGCGGTTGATGACATAGCGAGGATCGACACCGGACATCCCTTCGTCCAGGTGCTCGTTCCGCAGTTCCTCCACATCGGTGTCTTTGTACCCTTCCACGGACTTGCCGTCGTAGAGGCGCATTTTTTTCACCAGGTCGACCCCTTGTTTTTTGGACTCTCTCAGCCGTGTCAAAATGCTGAAAGTAGCCGCCGCCCGCAAGGCGTGGGGTGCGATGTGGATATGACTCAGGTCGCTTTGGCGAATCAATTTCTCGTAGATTTTCTCCTCTTTGGATACCTCCAGATTATAGGGAACGGGCATCACGATGATCCGGGATTGTAATGCTTCGTTTTTTTTGTTGGCGATAAAGGATTTGTATTCCGCTTCGTTGGTATGGGCCACAATCAGCTCATCGGCACTGATGAGCGCAAACCGTCCCGCTTTAAAATTACCTTCCTGTGTAAGAGAGAGAAGATTCCACAAAAATTTCTCGTCACACTTGAGCATCTCCTGAAATTCCATTAAGCCGCGGTTAGCTTTGTTCAATTCACCGTCAAATCGGTAAGCGCGGGGATCCGACTCGGATCCATACTCGGTGATGGTGGCAAAGTCAATGCTTCCGGTGAGATCGGCGATATCCTGGGATTTGGGATCCGAGGGACTGAAGGTTCCGATCCCCACCCGATCGTCTTCGGAGAGAAGCACCCGTTCCACCCGCACGTCCTCAATACGGTTTCCGTATTCTTCTTTCAACCGGATCCGGCAGGAAGGGCAGAGATTGCCTTCGATCCGTACCCCCAGCTCCTCTTCTACTTCGGCTCGCATCGAGGGCGGAATCAGATGGAGGGGATCTTCTTGCATCGGGCAGCCCTTGATGGCATAAACCGCTCCGGCATCCGTACGGGAATACTGTTCCAAGCCCTGCTTCAACATCGTGACGATTGTCGACTTTCCCCCGGAGACCGGTCCCATCAACAAAAGGATCCGTTTTCGCACATCCAGCCGGCGGGCGGCCGAGTGGAAGTATTCCTCCACCAGTCGCTCAATCGCCCGATCCAATCCGAAGAGTTCCCGGCTGAAGAACAAATACTGTTTGCTTCCATTTTCACCGGTCTCCACACCGGCATCGGCAATCATATTGTAAACCCTGGAATGAGCGGTTTGTGCCAATTCCGGACGCTCCCGAACCATTTCCAGATATTCAGCGAAGGTTCCCTCCCATGCCAGCTTCTCTTCCTGCTTCCGCTGCTCAGCGATACGTTTCAGGATGTCCATGGAAACCCTCCTCTCAGCTTCCACTCGATGATGTCTTCTCTAGGTGTTTGTACTCCATCGTATTCACGACTGTTTTCACACATGAACCATAATGGGAAAAGTTACGGAATACCAAACGAAATCAAGAGACGGATGGTCCATGAGATGGTTTATCCTATGCGTGGGAAAGGACAATGTTGCGGGTAGGGTTCATGAAGGAGAAAAAACCGACCTACGAATCTAGTGCTTTCAAACAAAAAAATCACACCAAATGTGTGATCCTTTCACGCTCTATTCTGTCAGAATGGTAGATGGTAGTAGCAATAGGGCGGGCGGTACACCCTTGAAAAAGGGGGTGATGCCGATGGATACGACAACACTCCTGCAAGCGATGGGCCTGGTGCTGCAATTAGCAGCCGTGGTAATCGCATATTAGGCACTCAAAAAGAAATAACCCGCCCCTGACGCAAAGGAACGCGGGTTATCCTTGTTCTCTGGCCGTCTGCCTGACGGCAGCTACCAGAAGCGGGGGACCATCCCCGCTTCTATTTATCCTATCCACAGGATAACACAATCATCCGAAATCAACCACCATCGATAGCCTGATTTATTCCTGACTAAGGCGTGTCTGATAAATCCGTAGGGCGGGATCCCGGGTCGGTATGGCTGTCTTCGTTTCGTTGCAAAAAGCGCATAGCGAGACCGGGAACGAAGTGACCTAGGCGAGACTTGTGCTCTATGAGTGCAAAGGCTCTCCGCCAGCATACCGACCCTCTCTCGTTCTTGCGGAAAATTGAATTACCAGACAGACCCTAATCCATTAATACTTGAGTGGATCCACTCAACAGGAACCGATCATGGTGGCTGATCGATAAAATTCAAATAAGATCGATCTTCTTCAGTGGAAAGGTTCTATTTACCAATTGACAAAAACCGTATAAGATTAAATCTGTGGAAAATGTATCCTTCCCTAAAACCACACGATTCTTTTCATTATCCCATTTTCCCGAAGGAGGAAGTGGCCCTGTGCTCTCATAAGCATCGTTACCTTTTTGCGTTACTTTTTATTTCGACCGGAGCCGCTCTGTTGATTTATGTTCTTTCCGGTGTTTCTATGCTAGCGACCTTAATCGTGATCCTGCTTCTCGCTTCCATCATCGGCTCGTTAATTTGGCGACGAAGCCGTCCGGCGGAGCGAACGCGTCTCCACCATGCGGTCAAAGCGGGACTGGTCGCCGGGGTTTTGGCCACCTTGGCTTATGACGCCTCCCGATTTCTTCTCATCCGATGGACCGGTATCCAGTTTTGGCCTTTCGATATTTTCCTTATCTTCGGTCAATCCCTGGTGGGAACCGGCTACAACGGCTGGTGGGTGGAAATCCTGGGTGTCGGGTTTCATCTGGCCAACGGGGTGGGCTTCGCCATGGCTTACACCATCGCCTTTGGACACAAAGGCATCCGGGGCGGAATTGTCTGGGCATTGATCCTGGAAACCATGATGGTCTCTGTCTATCCGGGATGGCTGGGGTTGAAGGCACTGGATGAGTTTTTGTCCGTCTCCATCTTTGGGCATATCATTTACGGCATCGTGTTGGGCGATGTTTCGAAACGCCTGCTTCGTCGATGGGAGGGGGAACTTTCTTGATAGAGAAAATAGATTCAGCGATCAAACGGCTGGTTCGATTTGAGTGGGTGGATCTCCCCTTGCGCTCCCGCCACCTCACCCCCGGATTACCGGTGATTTTAACAGATGGGTTATTCCTGACGGCTTGGCCGTGGGTTGCGGCCGTGTTGCCTCTCTTGGCCTTCTTTTCAGGTTTAGGGTTTGGGTGGGGACAGTGGGGATATGAACAGGCATGGACGGAATCGATGATCCTGATGATGGTAGCCGCTGTTTTTGGAATTTTAAGTGCGAGGCTGGGAATCGGGTTTCTCTTCGGGTTCATTTTGGGTGACTTTTTTCTGGCCCGTCCGGAATGGATTGTGATTGATCCATGGACCGGGGAGACGAGCGTGTGGGAACCTTTGTTGCAAATCCGTCTGCCCTTGCTCCTCTCCTATGGCCTACTCGCTTTTTTAACGGTACATGTCGCTGTCTGGACCAAATCCCTCCTTTCCCAGTTGACACCGCCTCCGACTCTGTCTCGAGAGATCAGTCGATGGTGGGCTTTTATCGGGCACGGGGCGCTCACTTGGACGCTGGTTTACTTCTGGAGCCAGGCGGTACCGATCCTAATCCGCCCCATTTTTACTTGGAGCGGAGATGATCCTCCTGCATCGGCGATGGAGCCCTTGCAGGAGCACGGCGGATGGTTGTTGCTGATCGCGGTCACGGTTTCCATCCTGCGAATTTACCTACAGGGATTGACCGCTTCCCAACAGGAAAAAAGCATCCGCATGGATGAAATGGAACATCTTCTGGCAGCAGCGCCGCCGGTGGTGCCATGGACTTTGCGCCTTCCTCGAGTCGTTCGCACCCTGGCGTCGACGGCTTGGATTACGTTGCTGCTCGCGGGACTCTACTATTCCTATTGGGACGCCGTCGGACTGGGACTGTTCATTCTATTGCTGCAAGCTGCTCGCCACGGCTTGATCCGCATCCCCCTGGGGGATTGGCCGCGTTGGATGGAACGCATTCCCCTATTGTTCCGGCTGGTCATCGGTTTTGTCCTGATCCAGGGATTTTCTCAGCAAGTGTTGCAAGAGGCGTGGTACTGGACCGACAACTTCCGTCCCGTTCTCCTTCTGACCGCCTTGTCCTTTCTGATCTTGTACCTGTTGAATCCCGGCCTCCCGGAAACCAAACAACCGGAAGGAGGGAAGGCTTCATGAGTAGCCGAATATGGATTTGGGGATGGATGATCGGATGCTTCCTTCTGTTTCCGGAGACAGCCTTTGCCGATAACTGCGGCAGTTTCGCCGATTGTTTCGACACGACCCGAGCGGCGGTCGCGGCCACGGTGGGATTGAGCCTCTTTGCTGTCTTGCTTAGTACGGGATTGGATTTTATTCCAGGGGTCGGTACAATAAAAGGGATCTACGAGGCGATCACGGGTGAAGATGCCGTTACTGGGGAAGAGTTGGAATGGTGGGAACGGGCCATCGGCGTAGTACCTTATGGTGCAGCGGTGGTTGGAGGCGGGTATGGGTTTTACAAGTTGGCGAAGCGGGCGAATGATGTGGAGGGTGTATCCGGAGATTTGTATCGAAAAACCAAAAACACAGGCCCTTTTCAGGATTTACCTGAACCAATGCAGTTAAGACATGTAAATCAAATTGCCAAAGATGCAGGTATTGGACTCCAAGGAATAAAAGTTAATATAGTGAGAGACCCTGAATTGATTGGAAGGAATGTAGCAGGATGGGCGAATCCAAACGGTAAGGAGATTCAACTTTATCCTGATGCCTTTAATAGTAGGGAGATTTTAGTTAAAACAATCGGACATGAAAGAATGCATATTTATCAAACTAAAACCTTTGGAAAACCAAAAGATAAAGATATGTTAATTGAATTTGAAAATGGAGCTTATGGTTCTGAAAATATGTGGTGGGACTATTACTTGAAGAAGGGGAAATAAATGTCTAGAAATGAATGGTATAAACTAATTGGCGAGATTCATGACAACTTACCAGATGTTCCATCTCTTCAATGCCCTCATTGTGGTCAAAAGAAAGTTGATTTCCAATATATGGGTGATCCAAAAACTAGAATTGGGTTCTTGGTTATCTGGTGTAATGCTTGCCTTCATGGAATTCATATATCAAGGGCTATTGCTCCCGAACAAGCGAAGATGTTAAGTTTTGATGATAAAGAGGAATTCAAAAAACGTGTCCCGGACTTTACACAGATAATTTGATTCAAACAAAAAATGCAAGAAATAACAGCAAGCTAAAGACTGATGCATAGGAATGTGGTTTATATTTAGTACCTTGGCCGTTTGCCTAACGGCAACTGTTGGAAGCGGGTCTAACCCGCTTCCTTCTGTTTCCGGAGACAGCCTTCGCCGATAACTGCGGCAGTTTCACCGATTGCTTCGATACGACCCGAGCGGCAGTGGCGGCCACGGTGGGATTGAGCCTTTTTGCCGTCTTATTGTCCACCGGATTGGATTTTATTCCAGGGGTCGGTACAATAAAAGGGATCTACGAGGCGATCACGGGTGAAGATGCCATTACCGGCGAAGAACTGGAGTGGTGGGAGCGAACCATCGGTGTGGTGCCTTATGGCGGCGCATTGGCATCCGGTGTGGGGTTTGTCCGGCGGGTAGATAAAATTGGGGATGCGGCGAAAGCTGGTAAAGTTTATAAGGCAGGTACACCTGAACATAAAGCACAAAGGTGGAAGGATTATAAAGAAGCCGGAGGAACGTGGAGTTATGAACGATGGAGTAAAAACTATGATAATAATGTGATTAAACCAGGACGATCAAATGAAGCGATGAATGCTTATCATCAAAGGATAGGGTGGGGAGAACGTGAAGTAAGTGTTACCATAAATGGACAAAAGAGAATACTTGATCTTGCTGATATAAAGGCTCAAAGAGCGATTGAACATAAAACAAGAACCGGTGACGGCCCGTATGCTGGCTATTTCTCAGCTAAACAAGAAATAAGGTGGGAGATTGAAAGAGATGCTATGCTAGTAGAAGATGGATGGGATATCACATGGGTATTTGAAGATGCAACTGCAAGTGAGCCTCTGTTGCAAATGTTAATTGATGAGGGTATTAAATACAAATTTATCAAAAGAGGTGGGATATAATGGCCTATCCAAAAGACTTAAACAAAGAAGAGGAACTTGACAAGTTTCAATTTTGGTTAATGGAGATGTGGGATACACTCGATCATTTTATTAATGAACTACCAGAAGAATTAGAGTTAGATTTTTCACCAGCCTCCTTTCTACGTATAGAAAAATGGATACTAAACAACTATAGAACAATTGATGAGATAAAAAAAGATAAGACTAAACTAGATGCGTTGGCTAGATATGTAGGAGAAACCTTTCGTAAGGAATTAGAGGGAATATGGGAACTGTCATTGGATGATCCCAAGTATATTTATTATGGTATTCCCCAAATAAACTTTAAAGCCAAAAATGTGACACCTATTTGTCCATTAACAATGGTAACAGCTTGTGTTGATAGAAGAAAAGGTGATTATATTTATTCAATTTTCACCAATAAAAAGAAAAGAATTAAGGGTTAAAGATTGACATCCTTCGGGGTGTCTAAAGCCAGGTGCTATAGTCCATTTATTATGGGGTATAGCACCTGGCTTTATTGTTGGTTACCTTTATGTAAGCTCCATAAATACATATACCGAAAAGAGTGAGTAATTGGAATGAGTATGAAGCAACTTGTAACAAAGCTAAAAAATCTACCTAATTGCACCGTTTACGCCCCTTCCGGGCTTCCTGATAAGAAACCACAACATATGTTACCTGCTGACCTCAAAGATTTTTATGAGCTATGCAGCGGCGCAGTTCTATTTGAAGAGAGTGATTATCCAATTCGTCTATTAAAATCCGATGAATTTGCTCTAGCCAATCCAATCATTATTGGTGAACAAATAGAAAGGGATATAACAGCAGATTGGTATATCGTAGCCCAAGGTGGTAGTGAGGAGTATGTAAGTATTGACTTGAATCAAAGTCGCCTCGGTAAATGCTACGACAGTTTTTGGGATCGCCATGGTGTTGCTGGTGACTGTGCGATTATTGCACAATCTTTTACCGAACTGTTAGAGCGATTGATGCAACAGAAAGGGCAGGAACATTATTGGCTTCGAGATGATTTTGTTTCCTATGGCGACGCTTATGATGGAGTAAAATGAACTGTCTTTTAATGCACGAAACACAATCAAAAATCGCCACTTCCTTTTATATACTCCTGTTAAACAACGATTAAAATAAACCAATCCAGAAAAATAAGGATCCTTTAAATGCTCTATCACGAAAGAATCACATATACATGCCTATCCTCTATGAATTTCATATTAGAAAATAATCCTACCCCCTCTGCTCAAAAAATACATGCTTCACACGAACCGTCTCCCCCAACAATGCCACACCGAATGAAAACCGGGGACTGCGGCGGCGGTCGGTGGGAGAGCCGGGGTTAAAAACGAGCATGGATCCATGGCGTTTGCGGTACGGCATATGACTGTGACCAAAGATGAGAAGGTCGACCGGATCGTTTGCGAAGGCATCCAGCACACGCCTCAGAGTGGTCCCCTTGCGGCCGTGACCGTGAACCATCCCGATCCGGTGACGGCCTATGCGGAGGGTGGTCCGTTCTCCAAACAGGCGGCGCACCTCCGGCGGATCACAGTTGCCGTAAACCCCGTAAACCGGTGCATAGCGGGCCAGTTCGCGGAAAACGGACGGGTCCACCCAATCTCCGGCATGCAAGATGGCTGTGGTCGGCTTTTCCAAAGCACGAAGCAACGGGAGCGGCAATTGTTTGGCTCGTTTGGGAATATGGGTGTCGGAAATGATCACCACACGCATGGAAATTCCCCCTCTATAAACGTGATCGCTTTGCCGTACCCCAAAACCATATACGTCAATCGTTCCTTGGAAAGCACGACTCCAGTCACGCACACCCCATTGTATGACACATCCATACATGGGGATCTTCGTACAGGACAATATCCTCTTCGCTTAAACCGGTTGCCAAGCTCCGGCATTATACCATCCCAAAATATCGGGACGGCATTTCCCATCGCCGCCATATGTTCATCTCGAAAAAGGACAAATTGATAGGAGCCCCATACCGTGAATACTTTCTCCCTTGTTTAATATAACGTTTTTGTCGGGTCGTCTTTGATCAAGTATGAAGGAAACGAAACCTGACTACTCTCCCCTACCCGATCATAAAAACGGGAATGTTCGTCAATCGATACTCGTTTCCTTCCGGCAATCGGAATCCCCCTCTTCCGTTCAAAACACTTCGATCAACGAATGATAGGTCCTTTACCATTATAATCGATCCCAGATTGATATAAAAAACAACAACAGCAGCAACCGACTCCTCCAATCAGCCACCACTTTGCTTGGGGATGATGGCGACGATTCCACCACTCCTTTATGAAAAGGAACCATACAAACTATGCCATATAGCGCAGACTCGGTGCTATACCTCCCACCATCGCTGACACGGTCAATCCGATCCCGATCAGGATGGGAGAAAGAGAGAGCAACCACTTTTTACTGAGCCCCTGTGAAGCTTACGACGGGAAACCATGCATGCCAAAACCCCTGCAGACCCGACGCGGCCACACCTGCAAACATCACCATTCCACCGAGCAGAAACGGATCCATGATCGGATCTCCTCCCCCGTCCTGTTTTACGATATTTCGTCCACAATCCATGGTTGACATCCCACTGTCTCTTCATCAAACTGGACAAGAAACATGATCCCAACCGATGAGGTGAACGGTTTGTCAGATATTCATGCGCTTCGCCAACTGTTGCAGGAATCCGTGGAAGTGGACGTTCGCCCTTTTTTTACTGTAGATTTCGGTCGGGTACCTGATGAAAGCGGTCTTTCGTTGTTGCTGGACAAAGAAGAAGCAGAAGCGGGATTAACGGCCCTTCGTTCCGTTCTCCCCCCCGGAACGCTTGCGTTTATCGGATCCACCAAATGGTTGGATCATACCGGGGACGACCGGGAAGGGATGGCGGAACTGGTTTTGTCACCGGGAGAAGACCAGTGGGACATCCTTCGAACCGCCCGAACCAATGCGACCAATTACGAAATGGACACAGACGATGTGATCCGGGAGTTGAAAGCGATCGATAACGCAGTAGGCATCGACATCTTTCACGCGGAAACGGATATGGTGTCCTTTCGGTTGAAGAGCGACCCGAACAATTGGGATGCCTTCTGCGAAGATCTCTACCGTCTTTGTCCGGACATCGTCGACCAAGGCGTGGGATCCGTGGACGATCTTCAAATCTTCGTCCGGGCCACCCGCGAAGTCCAGCTCTGGTGGGACTAGGGCGTGTCTGAACAATCCGTAGAGCGAACTCCCGGGTTGGTATGGATGTCTTCGTTTCGTTGCAAAAAGCGAGTGAAACCGGAAGCGAAGCGACCTAGCCGAGACTTGTGCTCTATGAGTGCATAGCGAGACTGGAAACGAAGTGACCCAGTTGAGACTGGTGCTCTATGAGTGCAAAGGCGAACCAAAAGCCATCCCCACCCTCTCTTTAATCACGGAAAAACAGACAGGCACTAGACCAGATCCCCTCCGTTTAAACAACGGAGGGGATCGTTTTCCTTCTATCCATTTCAACCCCTTTTTCATTGGAAAAGACAGGATTGCTTAATAGTCATAATAGTCTATTGACGCCCTCTTCGCCGGAATTCTATCATAAAAGAGTAATCGATAAAGACGAAATCTTTTTCTTATTTTAATGGAGGAAAGAGGGGACAAGCTATTGGAGAAAGTAAAGCAATTATTACAAAACAAAAAAGCGGTCGCCATCCTGGCCGCGGCCTTGGTTCTGGTGTTGGGAAGCTCCCTCGCCTTTGCCGGTGTCTTCAGTGGGGACAGCAAAGAAGCCGCCGAAGTAAAATCATCCACTCCGGAAGAAAGCGTAAGCACGGATCGTACGGTCAGCATCTCTGACGAAGAACTGGTCGACAGCATCTCCCTCTACAATGAATCGGCCAAAACCAAAGACCAGATCAAGCAGGAGCACACCACAGCGGTCACCATCGTCCAACAGCGGGCGAAGAAACAACAAGCCCCTGTAAAAGAAGACTTGGACGACAAAAAATACCGCGACTTTGTCATCGGAGCGGCCACCGACCTGGAGGGGCTGAGCCCCGAGGAACAAAAACGCGTCAGCAATTATGCAAAAGAGGTCGCTGACTACGACAACAAGCACAAAAACAAACGAATCAAAGAGCTGGAAGATAAAGCGAAAAAAGAAGGGCTCACCCCGGGTGAAAAAGCGGAACTGATCGATCTGCTTCCCATCCAATCAGTCAAGCCTCTCCAACCGGAATCACTGGAACCGGAAGAAGCTGGGGACACCGGCGTGGACAAGAAAAAGCCGGGCAGCAATGCTCCAGCCGACCCCGGTAAAGAAACCGAGGAAGAAGAGCCTGCTGACAACAACGAGCAACAACAGCCTCCCGCCAATGAAGAAGAAAACCAGGGAGATGAAGGGCAGCAGCAGCCCCCGGCTGACGAAGATACGGGCGACGAAAATGAAGAGCAACAACCCCCCTCTCAGGAAGAGGGAAATGATGAACAGCAGCCTCCTTCCGAAGAAACCAATGAAGAAGAGCCTCCCGCCAATGAAGAGGAAAACAACGAAGAAAACCGTGACGAAGACAGCAACGAAGAAGAGCCCCCTGTCGAGGAAGAAGAAGAAACCCTTCAAGGCAATAGCATGAAAGAAGCCAACGGGTATGATCGAAAAAAAGCCCGTGACTATGCCTACCAATGGTGGAACAAACGGAACAACGAAGAATACGGATACTACAGCCGTGCTATGGGCGGTTGTTATGACTGCTGGTACGATTGCACCAACTTCACCTCCCAGGCGATGAAAGCCGGCGGATTGGTAGAGTGGAAAAGCGATCCCTGGTGGTATTACAGTGACACCAAACCGTCCTACGCTTGGGGCCTCGCCAACAGCCAGTTCAAGCATCTGGAAAAACGGGCCGAGCCTGCGACCAGCCTGTCTGAACTGAAAGTGGGCGACATCGTTCACGGTGACCTCAACGGTGACGGCCACATCAACCACAGCGCCATTGTCACCAGAATCGAATATGGGAGAATCTATGTGACCCAGCATACCACTGATAAAAAAGATGCTCCGCTACACTACTGGTTCTGGAACGGCTATACCGTATACGGTTGGAAAATGGGCACTGCTGACAACACCCCCCGGTAACGAGATCTCTTTCCTATCAGGGCAGGCTTTAAAGAAAAAACCGGGTCCATCCTTTCGACGGATGGACCCGGTTTTCTGGTTTCATGAAAATAAACCGCGCTTTTCCTTCAGATCCCGTAGAAGCTCTTCCATCGTTCCCCGCTGATCCGGCTCATAAACGGGGTGGCCGCGGTCGATCAGCCAGTCGGTGACGAGATAAGTTTTCATCCCTACCCCTTTGGCCACCATGTCTTCCTGTAAGTCATTTCCCACCATCAGGCATTCCTCGGGGGCCGCCCCCATCCGTTCCGCCACTTCCCGGTAGTATCCCGGCTGGGGTTTGCAGTGGTGCGTCTCTTCATATACCGATACCCACTCCACCAGATCATCCACATCCGCCCAACGCATCCGTTCCCGGATCGCCGCTTTTGGAAAAACGGGATTGGTGGCCACCGCCACGCGATACC
This sequence comes from Desmospora profundinema, assembly GCF_031454155.1. Classification (GTDB taxonomy): domain Bacteria; phylum Bacillota; class Bacilli; order Thermoactinomycetales; family DSM-45169; genus Desmospora; species Desmospora profundinema. The sequence goes on along the minus strand of NZ_JAVDQG010000006.1, from coordinate 144,122 downwards.
CCCCGCTCAACGCCGCTTCCACTACTTGCCGCCCCAGGGGTCCCGGTTCCACGTATTGTTTCATGGTCGGAAAGTGTTCGCTATAAAAACGGTCAAACATCGGCCAAATCTCGTCCCGTTTGAAGCCCGAACGGGACAAAAAACGCTCTTGAAACACCTCTTCATTGGTTCGTGTGGGGTCCGTATTTTCAATCATTGTTCGTGTGGCATCCCAAATCAAAGGCACCAGTTTGTTCGGCGACAACACCGGCGCCAGAAATGGGGCCAACTCCTTCAGGTATTGCTCCACGAACGCTTCCGTGTCCATCGGGAGCAGCGTTCCATCCAAGTCAAAGCAGACTACTTTGAACATCCGATCACCCTTCCCCTTCTCACTCCAGTCCCGCAAAATCCTGCTGCCGTAAGGCTTCGTACAGTACCACCGCCGCCGCATTCCCTAGATTATGGGAACGCACCACCGGTCGCATCGGAATGCGGATGCACGTATCCCTGTAAGGTTCCAAAATCTCCGGCGGCAAGCCCCGGCTCTCCTTACCAAAGACAAAGATATCCCCATCCCGGTATTGAAAAGCGGTATACGGACGCTTCGCCTTGGTCGTCGCGCAAAAGAAGCGGCCACCGGAAACATGTGCGGTAAAATCGGAAAATGAATCGTGGATTCGCACATCCACGAGGTGCCAATAATCCAACCCTGAACGCTTTAAATACTTATCCTCGGTGGAGAATCCCAAAGGTTTCACCAGATGCAACACCGAGCCGGTCACTGCACAGGTGCGGGCGATATTACCGGTATTATTGGGGATTTCCGGCTCCACCAAACAGATGTGAAATGGCATGACTACAGTTCCTTTCCCTCTTCTCGTTTGCAGGCTACCTTATCCATTGTAGCGAAAAAACCGGGCCACACACCAGTGAAACCTCTGTCACCCGGTTGGCGCGAAACCGAAGACAGGTGACAAAGGTTGTGCCGAGCCCTCGGTCACCCGTATACTAAGTAGGTAAAGGAGGTTCACCATGAGCAAAATTGCGTTGGTGACGGACAGTTCTTGCGATCTGCCCGTCGATCTCTTAAAGAAATGGGACATCCACGTCGTGCCATTGCGAATCATCTATAAGGAAGGGGAATATCGCGACGGCATCGATCTCACACCGGCAGAAGTATACGATCGACTGGAAGAAGAGGTGCCTACCACTTCCATGCCCTCTCCGGAAGACATCGCCGACACCTTCCATCGGCTGAAAAAAGAAGGATATACCCACTGTGTCGTTCTCGCCCTGTCAGCCAACCTCAGTGGAACGTACAACGCCTTTCGTCTGGTCGCCCAAGAGGTGGAGATGAAAATGGATGTCATCGATTCCAAAGGGTTATCCTGGGTGTTGGGCTTTCAAGTGCTGGAAGCGGCCCGGTTGATCCGGGAAAAGGTGGATTATGAAGAGATTGTGGTTAAGTTGGAAGAGCTAAAAGAAAAAGTGAAGGGGTATTTTATCGTCGATTCCCTGGAGTACTTGCGGGAAGGCGGCCGCATCGGCAAAGTGGCGGCCAGCCTCGGTTCCATGCTTAACTTAAAACCCATCATCTCTCTGGATAAGGAAGGAAAATTTTATCCCCACACTCTTGCCCGCGGCAAAAATCAGGCAATGAAAAAATTAATCGATCCGGTTCTGAAGCAGATCCAATCCACCAAAGCCAACATCTCCATCCTCCAGGGACGGGCCGAGGAAGAAGCGGCAGCGCTCAAGGAGCGGTTTAAAGAGATGGAAAACGTCTGTGAGCTGTATATCAGCAACATCAGTCCCGCTCTCGTAGTCCACACCGGCCCCGGTCTCCTCGGCTTGGTCGTCCATCCGGTCGACGGGGAAACCCATCCATCACAAGCATAATTGGCACCGTTTTCATACGATGAAAACGGATTTATTCCCGATGGAGATAGCGTTTATCCTTTAAAAACAACTGCCAAAAATAGTAGAAACCGGGAATGAGAATCGCCAGCCCGATGGCGTAGGAAACGAGAAGGGAGCGGAACATGGCCGGATTAGTGACGGCCGCATCCACGGTGATGTCCGGGTACACCATATAAGGCAAATGGGCCCGTCCGTAAGCGAGGGAAGCCAGGGCATATTGCCCGATGAAACAGACGAATGCCAATCGCGGCAGCCCTCGACTCCAGCGGGGATGGGCAGGTTTGATCCACAGAGCGGCATAACCGGTTAAAAACAAGATACCGGACGCTAAAAACCACCATCGCTGTGCTTCGATTCCTTGCCGTAACCACACGGCCTCATACCCCATCAGGAAGACTGCCGTGATCCCGGCCAACAAAGCCACCGGTCCCAACCATCGAGCATGGTTGCGAAACACGCGGTACGCCTCATCATCATCCGCCTCCCGGCTGTAATCGGATAAAAAAGCGGATGACAAAAACAACTCGCTGGACAAGCCAAAGGTGAGATAGGCGTACGAGATGGGCCGGGTGAACAGAGCACCCAGCATCAGTTCTCCCGTATCCGGATCGATAAAGCCGCCAGTGAGAATCGGCAGTACCAATACTAAGAGACTGGGAATCAACAGCCCCGTCACTCCGGAAACCACACTCAAAATCTCCTGAAAGCGGTCGGTATTATACTGAAACACCATAAAGGTGCTTCGAAAGGTAAGCAGCAGCAACACCAGGCTTCCAGGCACCAACAGGGCCATCCCGATCGGATAGACGGCTGTGGGAAAAAAGGTGACCAATGTGACCACCAGGAGCACCAGGAACACATTGGTCACTTCCCATGTCGGTGAAAGAAAACGGTTGGCCAAAGCCCCTGCACGTGTCTTTCCGCGACGGCTGTAAACCATCCCCCAAAACCCGGCTCCAAAGTCAACAGAGCCCAGGATGGCATACATAAACACAAACAACCACAAAATGGAAATCGCCACCAACGCATCATTCATGCCCCACGGTCTCCCCTTTCCCGCCTACGGCAGCCAATTCCTCCTCCAAGGGACGCCGCTTGAAAAAGGCGCGCATCACAACAGCCGTCACGATACACAGCATCACATATAGAGAAATGAACAGAATGAACCAGCCCAACAATCCTGTTGCATCCGTTACCGCTTCCGAGGTCAACTGGTACTGATAGATGGTCCACGGTTGGCGGCCGCTGCAGGTGAATACCCATCCAAATTCAATTCCCAGCATCGAAAGGGGCCCCGCCCCCACCAACACCCACAACAGCCACCGGGGCAACGGTTTCTCTTTCCGCTTCCACTTAATCATCCAAGCCAACAGAGCCAAAAACATCAGAAACGTACCCACAAACACCATTAAATTAAATAGGGTATGGACATAAAAGGGAGGCCACGTCTCTCTCGGAAATTCGTTTAGCCCTTTTACCACCCCATCCAAACGGTTGGTAGCCAAAAAGCTGAGCAGTGCTGGAATCTCCACACCGCCCACCAGCTCCCGCCGATCCAAATCGGGCACCCCTCCAATCGCTAACGGCGCATAGGCCTGGGTTTCAAACAACCCTTCGGCAGCGGCCAGCTTTTCCGGTTGATGCACATGCAGCACCTGAGCCGCAGAGTGGCCGTTCCACCCGGTCAGGAGCGACATCACCCCTCCGATGGCCAGTGACAACATCAGGGCTTTTTTGTGAGCGGCGTAAGCTGTCCCCCGTTTCCGGCTTTTCAGCATTCCGAAAGCCGCCACGCTGGCGATGGCAAACGCTCCCGTCATATAGGCGGAGGCCACGACATGAGAAGCAGCCGTTCGAAAACTGGGACTAAAAAATGCCTCTAAGGGCCTTACATTGATGATCTCTCCCCCCTGGACATCAAACCCGGTCGGCGTGTTCATCCAGGCGTTGGCGGCAGTGATTAACACAGCAGACGCCGTGCCGCCCAGCGCCACCAAAAAAACACTGGTGATCCGGGCCAGGGGAGAGAGTCGCTCCGCCGCATACACATAAATGGACATAAATAACGCTTCCACAAAAAATGCGAACAGCTCAATTTGAAAGGGAAGCGCAATCACCTCCCCCACCATTTCCATATACCGGGGCCATAGGAGCGACATCTGGACGGCGACGATGGTCCCGGAAGGGATCGCCACCCCCAACAGAATCGCTTGAGCTTTGGTCCAACGCTTGGCCAAAATGACATAATGGGGATCTTTGCGCCACTGATAGATCAACTCTGCGATCAGAATCATAAATGGAATCCCCACGCCCAACGTGGCAAAAATGATATGAAATCCCAATGAACTGCCGAACAGAGAACGGGCAATGATCAATTCGTCCAATGGCTTCACCTGTTTCCGATAGACGTCGTACTGTTAGAGTGGGTTGCACCACTTGGAATTATTCGGTAATTTCTTACGTGCATATGAAAAAAACCGGTACCTGTAACGGCCCGGTCATTCTTTCTTTCCTGTTCATCACGGAATATGATAAAAGCTATACTTGCACTGGGGTGTCCATGCATAGGAATCACGGTAGTCCCAGTAGCGGTGACGGCTGTTTACGGTATGAGCATTGACCAACGGCATCCCCATCGGGTCAAAGGCGGTCACGATCGTGTTATGCTGCCATCGCCCATCCCCGTTAAAGTCATAGCAAATAACATCTCCCGGCTGCAGTTCCTGGGGGGATCCGACCCGCACGGCCTTCGGCGTCCCCCCCCTGTCAAGGTAGTTTTTAAGTGCGTTGGCCACTGCCCAGCTGTAACTCCAATTTTCCCGACTTCCGCGGTACCACCATCCCCGGTCCCGCCGATTGGAAAAATCCATCGGGATCCCGCCTGCATGAATGCACTGGGAAATGAAGTTGGTGCAGTTATCATCAAATTTTTGATAGCGGGGATTGGCCCCATTCCACCACATTTCCGCATACTGGACCGCCCGCATGCGATTGTAACCAGAGACAACGGCATCCCCATTCGACGGCGGATGATAGTAAGACCAACCACTCGACGCTTCTTCAACCTGATAGGGCATCAGAGTGCAATCCGATATGGACCATCCGTCCGATCCTTCCCCTACCCGGATACAATAACTGGAGATCTCTTCCTGCTCGTGCAGCTCTCCCTGGATTTCATACAAATGGCGCTGTTGAACAGCCACATTCATTTCTACCTCGCCCTCATCCAGCTGCTCCTCGCGCAATACCCGAAATCGGGTCTCGCCTTTGAGAGGTTTCAGTTCGCGTATGCGTTGTTGACCACGCAGACGCTCCCACCGCTGACGCTCCCCTTCCACCCAGTCGGCCTCTGCATCCAGCACCCATGAAAAGAGGCGGTCTAGCTCCCCTTCCACCCACAGTTGGTTTTGTCCGCGAAACCATGTTGCAACAGGCTGTCTCCAACCCCGTTTCTCCATTAGGCACCGACCCCTTTGAACATCTCATCACTAAGATATGAGCCATCCATCCAGGGGTATGCCCCCAAATCCGCTCATCTGCCACAGGGGTTCAACCCGAAAAACATCATTCACCCATATGAGGAAAGAGTCGGTTCTTTTACGCAGTCGGTTTGTTTTTTTTCCACCGATGCTGGTCCAATTCGCACAGATGCTCCGGATCCAGCCATAACATTCCATTTCTTCGATGTCCCAGGTATTTGAGGGGGTTCCGGACACGGGTGAACAGATACACCAAGGAAAAAAACAAGCCTGCCTTAATCATAACCAGAACCGACCAGGCGATCGCGTTCAAACCAACTCCCCCTTTTTTTCGACAGCACCTATTCAGCTGCCGTCCATGCATGCAACCCCGTCGCCGATCTCGGCCGCATGCCCCTGTTATGCCGTTTCGGTCTGATTCGGCCGCCGTTCGTACCTCTCCGGCTCCGGCAGCAAAAAGCTGGCAAAGGATGCAAAAACCAAGATGATGACGGCAGTCACAAAGGCGATCTGATAATTCCCCGTCCAGTCAAACAGCAGCCCCGGCAGATAAGCTCCCAAAGCGGATCCCATCTGATGAGCCAAATACAGCCACCCTAAGATCATACCCACGGAATAATGCTTGAAATATTTGGTCGCGAGCAACGAAGTCGGGGCGACTGTCGCAAAATCGACCAGCCCGAACAGAATGGCAAAAACCATCAGCAGGACATAGTCGTGGGTCACCATCAAAATCAGGATTGAAACAGCTCGGAGAGCATAAAGAAGGGTCAGGTAGTTTTTATTGCTCCACCGATCCGCGATATAACCGGAAAGGATGGTTCCCAAAATATTGAAGCCAGCCAGCAAACTGACCGCCGTACTGGTGACTGTGGCGGAAAATCCATGATCATGAGCAAACGGAATCAAATGAGTGTCCATCAATCCTGTGGTGGTAAAGCCACAGATAAAATATGGCAAGAGCAGAAACCAAAATTTCCGCGACAGAAAAACGGCATGGGAACCCCCCCGTGAAACGAAGTTTTCTTCCTCCTTCCGATCAGCGGTCACAGGCTCGCTGCCATAGGCCTTCATCCCCTTTTCCGAAGGAGACGTCCGCAGAAACAGCGCCAAAAGAGGAAAGACAAGAACCGTTAATCCCACACCCAACACCAACACGGTGATTTTCCAGCCCCACGCTTCTATCAGAATCAATGAAAAAGGAACGAGAAACAATTGTCCCGCCGCTGTCCCCGCGGTAATCATACCCAATGCAAACCCGCGCTTCTCATTAAACCAGTTCGTCACTGCCACAGATGCCGCCACACCCGATGCCCCTCCAAAACCAACGGAGGAAAACAATCCGTATAACACCACCAGATGCCATGGCGAAGTGGCAAAAACCGTTAAAAGCGTTCCCACTCCCACAATGAAGATGCTTCCGGCCAAAACGATCCGAACGCCGAAACGGTCGACGATCCTGCCTACAATCGGCTGGGAGACTCCATAGACGATAAAACTCATCAGCGCCACAAAGGAAAGAATACTCCGACTGGCGTGAAGATCCGCCTCCCAGGGTGTAATGAATGCTCCGAAGGATAAGCGAATTCCCTGTGCGGACAACAAAGCCAGAAACGCCAACAGCAATACCCACCATCCATAATGAATGTTCCGTAAAGACAACGCTGTCTCACCACCGGATTATCCGATTCGTTTCTGCGAAAATATTTAGATATGGCATCCGTTAAAATCAAAGTAAATAACACCGTTCATAACAGTCAACAACAGTGTATAACACTCAAGACTGTTGAACGGTGAAGGATTATTCCGCTGAAGTGCCGAAATTTTGATACCAAAGGAAGACAATCATACCTGTTTTCGGTCGTGGTTGCCGCTCCTATGCACAGTGACTGAGAGTATTGTGCGTAGCCGGGCTAATAGTTTTAAGATAGTGCTAGGGGATGAATCATGAAAATTGATTTAAACCGTTCCTCAAAAATTCCACTTGTCAAACAGATCAGCCAAGCATTGGAGGATCGGATTCGGTCTGAACACCTTAAAAAGGGTGAACGACTGTCTTCGGTTCGGAAAATGGCCAACGATCTTGGAGTAAGCCCTGTGACAGTCATCAAAGCCTATGATTTGCTGGAAAAGGAAGGTCTGGTGACGAGAGTTCACGGAAAAGGCACTTTCGTCTACGGAGAGGCGGAGTCAAAAGCCTGCCTGTACCATCAACCTGCACAAACCATCACGGACTACATGCACCGCTCCCAATACCTGATGTACACCCAACGAAGGAAAAGGGTGGACTTGTCTTCATCCACCGTCCAGACGGAACTGCTGCCTCTCCCTGCATTGCTGGAAAGTGTCCAGCATCTCATGGAAAAAGAACCGGAGGTCCTTTGCCAATACGGTGACATCAAAGGAGACGGCGAGCTTCGCAAGGCCGCCTCCAACTATTTGACGTACCAAGGTGTTTCCGTCGATTCCAATGAATTATTGATCACCAACGGCTCCCAACAGGGTATCGATCTGGTCGCCCGCTGCTTCCTCCGTCCGGGAGATGTCGTCATCACCGAAGAAACCACCTATTCAGCAGCCATTGACACCTTCCGGGGAACGGGAGCTACTATCCTGCCCGTTCCCATGGACCGTGACGGGTTGCGCGTGGACAAACTTACTGCCCTGTGTGATACCTATCAGCCCCGGCTCATCTATACCATACCCACCTTCCACAACCCTACGGGAACCGTGATGAGTCTGAAAAGAAGGGGCCAACTGCTCCAACTGGCGGAGAGCATCCCGTGCCTCATCGTGGAGGATGACCCCTGGAGTGAAATTTATTTCGACGATCCTCCCCCTCCGTCCATTAAATCCCTGGATTCCACAGGCAATGTGATTTATTTGAAGGGATTGAGCAAAATTTTGTCCCCAGGCTGCCGCATCGGTCTATTGGCCGCTTCGGGACCCGTACTGAAACGTTTGTTGATTGCCAAGACCAACTCGGACCTGGGAAGCCCCCTCCTGACACAGCGGGCTATTTTACCGCTGCTCCAAGCGAAGAAGACCCAGACCTACTTCCAACAGCTGCGAAAAGCATTAAAGGAAAGGCGGGATCTGGTTGTCCGTTGCCTGCAGGAACACGCTCCCCCAGGCATCGATTGGCTCATTCCCTCCGGCGGATTTAACTTGTGGCTGACTCTTCCCAGGGAAACAAACGCCCACGATCTGCTTCACCATACGGAAAAAGAAAACATCAGTTTTCTACCCGGTTCCGCCTGTTTTTCCAGCGACCCTTCGTACCACTGCCTGCGGATCAGCTTTTCCTCCGCACCCAATGATATTCTATACTCCAGCATAAAAGAATTTTGTCGAATCTTAACCGATTATCTAGAAAAAAGGCCTTCAGAAGGGATAAAGCCCATATTTTAAAACAGCAACCCAAACGGGTTGCTGTTTTAAAATAATATTATTTTACTAACGTGTACTACAAGAATGTTGACTGTTATAAATGGAACCAAGTAGATTGATAGACAAAATCAAGCAAAGGGGCTAGAAAGATGGAAGCATCCGTGAAGGAGACATCCAAAAGACCGTCTTTTTCCAGGGAGATTATCCAAGAGATTCGCCGATTACACCGCCGTGACAATTGGCATGGGTGGATCGCGATTGGAAGTGACTGGTTTCAGATCCTCATCACGGTGTCCGTGTTGATGATCCTTCCCTCTTATTTGCCTCTTGCTGCCACCGTAGCCCTCACCCTCTTGGGTCTAATCGTCATCGCCTCCCGTCAGCGGGCTTTGGAACATCTGTTGCATGAGGCTTCCCACGGCAATTTGTTCAAAAATCCGCGCTTGAACCGTTGGGTTACGCTGTGGTTCATCGCCTACCCAACTTTCCATTCATTAGAAGAGTACAGCAGAAGTCATATGATCCACCATCGAGATCTCGGACACGACCATGATCCTGACTTTATCGCCTATCAAAAGCTGAACATTGACCAACTGCCGGTCCCCACCCGTCAATTTTTCTGGTACTACGTGGTTTGGAACGGGTTACGCGTTCCTTTCATGCAAATACCAGACTTTTTACGAAGGATCACCGGCCTGTTTGCCGAACCTTGGAGCCACCGTTTGGGACGGTACGCATTCCTGGCTGCATGGGTCGGGATCCTTCTGCAAACAGGATGGCTGACCACTTTTTTGTTGCTATGGATACTCCCCCAAACCCTGATCCTTCCGATTCTCCGCTATTTCGGGGAAATGTCCAAACATGCCGCTTTGATTGATAACGAAACCATCCTGACCATGACCCGCAACCGGTTCCCGCACCCGGTAGAGAAATACCTGATGAGCGCCCATCACGATAATTATCACTTGGTTCACCATCTGTTTCCAACCATTCCCTTCTATCACCTTTCCCAGGCACACAAAGCGCTGATGCACGACCCTCGATACGCCGCAGCGCATCACTGCGACGGTTATATATGTTTGGAACCGAAGTTCGAACACAGCATTACCGATGAACTGACCCTCTCATCCCAGGAAATACAGAAAGGAGTTTTATATGAGTAACCCCATGCTCTCCACCATCGCCGTTCAAGTGGATCCGGCCGTCCTCCAAAGACATCCCCGTTTACGGATCACGGGGATGGCCGTAGATGGTGTTAGTCCCCGCTTTGAAGATTATCCACAGTTAAAGGACTATTTGGAACAGGTCCGGGAAGAGTTTGATCCGGATCACCCGCTCTACCGGCAGGAAATTCAGCGCTGGCGCGCCGCTTATGGACAGATGGGGATCAAACCCAGCAAACACCACTGCTCCCTGGAATCTCTTTACCGCCGGATGTCCAAAGGACATCTCCCTTTTGGCATCCATCCGCTGGTAGACCTGTACAATGCGATCAGTATCCGATACGGGCTGTGCATGGGCGGCTACGACCTGGACAGGATCCGGTCTCCCATCACCCTGCTCTCCGTCACCGAAGAAGCGCAAATGACTCCCATCGGGTCCTCGGATCCGATCCATCTGCAACCCGGGTCCATCGCTTATGCCAGTGCTTCGGAAATCATCTGCGCCTATTGGAATCATCGGGATGCAGACGCCACTAAAATCAGTGAATCCACCCGACGGGCCATTTTCTTCATCGACGAGGTGGAACCAGAGGAGGGGCGAGCCCCTCAGGCTTTGTCCGACTTAAAAAAACTTCTCGCTATTCCCATGAATTCTCTTTCCAAAACTTTCGTGACCGACAGCCAGAATCCTTCACTGGAATTACCCTTGAAATAACAAAAAGGAGAGATCGTATGCAACCCACGACGAAAAAGACCTACGGCTTTCAAACACAGTGTCTTCACGCCGGTGACCACCGAAACCAATCCGGACATGTCAGTCCTCCGATCAGTCTATCAACTGCCTTTGTCTTTCCCGACACAACCGAAGGAGCCCGCAGAGCGGCAGATATCGAAGCCGATGAGTTTTACGGCCGTTGGGGCAGTACCAATGCCCGCGAGTTTGAAGCCCTGATCGCCGGTTTGGAAGGAGCCGACGATGCGGTCTGCGCTTCATCAGGACTGGGAATCATCTCGATGGTCGCCCACGCCTTTCTAAACCCCGGCGACCATTTCGTCGGCGTCCATGCCTGCTACTCCGAAACCAAAATCCTGTTGGAATCCTTGGCCAAGCAGCTATCCCTCGATGCAACATTCATTCAATCCGACCGGATCGAAAATTTTGAACAGGCGATCCGGCCCGATACGAAACTGGTCTTTGCGGAAACACCGGCCAACCCCACCTTGTCATTGGTGGATATCGAAGGGGTCGCCCGTATCGTCCGTGAAAAGAGCGACGCCGCATTCGCAGTGGATTCCACATTCGCCAGCCCTTATAACCAAAATCCCCTGGCCTTAGGGGCCGACATCGTCATCCATTCGGCAACCAAATATATCGGCGGCCATTCCGATGTCGTCGCAGGGGTATGTGCCGCGCGAAAACCATTGGCCCATCAAGTCCGCGACAAGTTTTCCTTCCACGGCCCTCACCTGGACCCCTTCTCCTCCTGGCTGCTGTGCCGGGGCATCCGGACACTCGGGCTGCGGATCCGTCAGCAAAACGAAAATGCCCTGGAACTGGCGCATTATCTCGAGTCCCATCCCAAGGTGAACCGGGTGTACTACCCGATGCTGGAAAGCCATCCACAGCATACATTGGCCCGCCGGCAAATGAGGGGTGGCGGCGGGATGATCTGCTTTGAAATTCAAGGCGGGATGGAGGCCTCTCTCCGTTTCATTTCCACCATGCAGTTGAGCAAACTGGCTGTCAGTCTGGGCGGCGTCTCCAGCACCATCACCCATCCCTCTTCGATGACTCACAACCTGTTGCCCCGCGAAGAGAGAGAAAAAGCGGGAATCACAGACGGCATGCTCCGTTTCTCGGTCGGGATTGAAGAGGTGGATGACCTTAAAGAAGATCTGGAAGAGGCCTTTCGTAAAATCTAGGCTTGCTTTGGACCTCATCAAAAACCCCCTGTAGGGGGTTTTTTGCTCTACCCGATTTCGCGGCCAATCGATTGTGACTACCGACGGCTGGACAAAAAATCTTCTCGCAGCTGAATAATGGAGGACTGATGCAACCATTGCTCCATCGTCAACTGTTCCTCATCCACCATCTTGGGAACGGGAGCTCGTTGCTGAAAACAGTGATTCCGCACCTCATGGGTCTCAAATCCGTCCGGTGTCAGGGTGACTGCCCTCAAGTATCCGCCGTATTCGATCTGCCCTTCTAAATTGAAAGATCGGTCTGCCGCCTGTACCGGCAGACGAAGGATATTTCGGTGACCGTGAATCTGAAATTGATTTGGAGGGGTTTGATCCACCCACGCATGGTCAATGTCATCCTCAAATTCACCAAATCCCTTGATCAACTGCTCCGTTGATACAAACGCCAAGTGGCGGGGAATCTCCGACAAGCCGCCATGCGTGACAAGCACCGTTTTGCCGTGGTAGGTATAGTACGCCAGTTGGCGAAACTTCCGGTAGAGCTGGCGCACCTCTTTTTTGTCAAACCCCGCCTCTTCCAGCTGAGGCACCGTATGCTTTCGAAACAAGTGGGAACGGGGTTCCTCCCCATTGGCCCATTTAAAAAAGTGGATCTCGTGGTTTCCTTCGATCAGGATCACATTCGGTTTTTGATAATGATCCAAAAAGAATTGCAAAACCTCTGCATTCTGCAACCCCCGATCCAACAAATTCCCCACGAAAATATACAACTCGTCCTCTTTCAACCCCTCTCCCAAGTACTCCATCAAGGCATCATAGCAGCCATGGAGATCACCGATGTGGTGAATCTTCTTCCAATCACTGAAATCGAGCGGCTTCGACCATTCCTCGACCACTTCCCAAAACGCATCCGGTGGAATGACCGTCACCCATCCCGGCAGCTTTTGACCCTTAAATTGTTCATAAGCGTCAAGGATGATCTCCTCCGGAACCCGTTTATGAGGGTCCCGCGCTCGATTTTGAGCCAGTGCCGTCTCCATCGGAATTTGGGTGAAATCGACGACATAGCAACGGTAGCGATATTGTTGGCAAAGTTTTTTATACGGGGATAGGGTTGACGAACGGACATGGGTCGCATCCACAATGGTGAGATCCCCCCGTTCCATCCGTTGTTCCAACAAGTGAAACAAGTGCTTCCAGACCCGTTTGTCATTGGATTGACTGATCCGGGGCTCGCCGTGCAGATTGTACTCCGGGTTTTGATACATCATGCGAATCGCATCGGCAGATAGAGTGTAGGGAGAAAGATCTCCCTGATGAATCCACCGGGATTTCCCCGCTCCCATCGGCCCTCGCAACAAAAATAACAGTCTCATCGTCGTGTTCACACCCTTGATTCGGTTCTCATCGTCACGAAAAACGTGCAGAAATTGCGCGGATAATTGGTACCATTCTGAAATGTTTAATCTATATCAAACATTATTTTCTGTCAATAAAAAAGTGACCAAACCACCCGGCAGCGAAATATGGCCTTTTTTATTCACCATTTCAAGACCATGTGCTCCTCGTCCACATACTCCTGCTCGATCTTTAACGATTCTTTTTCTAAACCGTAGGGCTTAAAACCGAGTGACTCATACAGGGTACGGGCCGGACCGTTGTCAGCTGCCACAGTCAGCTGTAATTGCTCCATTTCGGGCAGGGAGCGCGCCTCTTCGATCAACCTTTCCAGCATGGATTTGGCCAGCCCTTTTCCCCTGACAGCAGGGGATGAAAATACCTCCATGATCATTCCCTTGTGCCGCACTTTCCGCCCTTCGTTCCGAATAAAACCCACCATGCCCCGCAGTTGACCATCATCATCAAAGCCGCCGAGGACAAACCGATGGGGCGTGGAAGTCAGTTCTTCTTTCCACTCCTCCAGCGATTTGCCGTCGCTGTCCTCCGGAGCGGAAGAAAAAGCCTCCGGATGCAACTCTAACGCCTCTAATCGCAAATCGCGGTAATGGGCAGCGTCGGCAGGGGTCAACTTGCGAATCTCCATATCCATCCTCCCATCCAGCCCGGTTGTGTTCGCTCCCCTTTAGCATGACCCAACCCGCCTCCAATTTTGCAAAAAGGAAAAAACGGAAACATGATTCACTTCATTTCGTAAAAAGGAGACACGAAGAAACCGGGCTGACACTCCATCCAGACTAAGGGGTGAAAGCTTTCCGGCTCCGATTCGGATAAAATGGATTCCATGCCAAAAAAGGGAGGCAGCTGTGAGTTCATGCATTCCCTAATACAGTTATTTACAGTAAATTGCCGACTGAAAGCCACGGTTTGAATCGTGGGATGAAAGGCGGCGTGGCTCGGTATCCCCCTTGCGGGGATAATACCATTTCCTCTCTGTGTTGCAGCTTATAGGAATATACTGATACTCTCGGGATATGGAACAGGAATACTGAAGAACGAGAACGACCATTTCCCAGAAAAAGAGGGGGTGAATCTTGTGCCAACGATTACACTGCGTCTCGAGCTACATAGGCCCACTCTAGCTAAGCAAGCCATGTATGACCAGATGACGGAAATGAACACGAATTTCGCAAACTGGTTGCTACTCCATCCAGAAGTGAATGGGGCGACGAGCAAGGTATTCAAAGAGTTCTCAGAACAGAAGTTTCTTTCTGCTGTCGTCAATCAAACCATTCGCGAAGTAAAATCACAGAAGAAAAAGCAACGTGCTAAAGGTTTCAAGAAGATGTGGTGTGGCTTCAACAATCAGAATCTGAAAGTAGAACGCGCTGGCGAGCTGTATACTGTCTCGTTCCCCACACTGGAGAAACGGATCGGTGTTCCGGTCGTTGCCAGACCGTATCAGCAAGCTTGGATAGAAAAGATCATTTCAGGAACGGTGAAACAAGGTGCGGCGAAGCTATACCAGAAGAAGCGCAAGTGGTACATAGCGATCCCGATCACATGGGAGACGAAACAGTCCCGAGGAGAAAAAGTGATGGGGATTGATTTAGGTTTACGCTATTTGGCAGTGACCAGTATGGGAACAAAATCGCTCTTCTTCAGGGGATCGGCGGTAGCCTATACTCGCCGCAGATATTCGGCGCGGCGTAGAAAGCTGGGCAAAGCGAAAAAGCTGCAAGTGATCTACAAATCCAAGAATAAAGAGTCCCGCTGGATGAGAGACCAAAACCACAAGATCAGCCGTCAGATCGTCAACCGGGCACTCGCCAACGGTGTTGGAGTGATTCGCATGGAAGACCTGACGGACATACGCAATCGGACCAAATCCAGAAAGAAGTGCGAGAAGAAAGATCAGGGTAGAAACCTTCATTCTTGGGCGTTCTATCAGTTGAAGGAGTTCATCCGGTACAAGGCAGAGATGGCGGGCATCCGCTTTGAGGAAGTCAAAGCGGAGTATACCAGCCAAACTTGTAAATGTGGCCATCGAGAGAAAGCAAACCGAAATGGGCTGCGATTTCAGTGCAAACAGTGTGGATATACCTGTCATGCTGATCTGAATGGGGCAATCAACATCGGTAAGGCGATCTCGGGACTCGCCGCCTAGCGTACTGGTAACAGGTACGCCGCCCATGTCACGTATCAAGTGAACGGAAGATTATACCGCATGCCGTTGGCACTGTCCTTTATCTTCATCGGCTTCTTTATCTGGATTGCTGAGAATATCGCCACTTTTTTGGGGGCATGGCAATATCCGAATCAACAAGACGTTTGGAGCTGGGTACATCTGGGGAAAATCAGTTCCTGGTTTTTGCTGGTGATCATCAGCTTTGTCATCGTTGCGCAGTTAAAACATCTCAAGGAATCCAGGGCCGGTCGCAAAAAAAATGGAGAAGCAAAAAAAATTGCCATCTAATCACTTGATTCGATAACAAAAAACCACCAGTGAATCACCTCTCACCAGTGGTATCTAATCGTTGCCCCATCCTTTCGAAATGAAGCTGTCAGGGCGTGTCTGAATAAATCCGGAAGATTGAATGACCAGACACGCCTTACTTATGCTCCCGGCTGAGCCGTCGAGTCCCGGACTCCCTGCTGCAAAAGATACATTTTGTGATACAAGCCCTGTTGGGATAAGAGCTCCTGATGCGTTCCCCGTTCCACGATCTCGCCGCGGTGGAGCACCAGAATCAGGTCGGCGTCTTGAATCGTGGACAAGCGGTGGGCGATGGCGATGGTGGTTCGTCCCTGCCGCATCCGTGAAAGGGCTTGCTGGATTTTCTCCTCTGTCTCCGTATCCACGCTGGCCGTCGCTTCGTCCAACACCAGCACCTTCGGTTTCTGCGCCATCGTACGAGCAAAGGAGAGCAGTTGCCGTTGACCGCTGGAAAACGTAGCCCCCCGTTCGCCGATGGGTTCGTCATAACCGTTGGGAAGCTTCTCGATAAAGGAGTCCGCCTGGACAAAACGGGCCGCTTCCTTTACATCCTCCTCGGAGACATCCGGATGATGAAGCCGAATGTTTTCCTTTACATCTCCCACAAACAAGAAAGGATCCTGCAGCACCAGTCCCAGCTTTTTGCGCAGCTCACCGTCGCGGAAAGTGGACAGCGGGTGACCGTCGATCGTGATCTGCCCGTGTTTCACTTCATAGAACCGCATCAGCAGATTGGTGATGGAGGTCTTCCCGCTGCCGGTATGTCCCACCAACGCTACCGTCTGACCCGGCTCGGCGGTAAAGGAGATATTTTTTAGTACATCCGTGTGGCCGTCATAGGAAAACGTCACCTTGTCAAAGACGATCCGCCCCTCTGTGATGCGGGGGTCGTCATTTCCTTTCCGGGCCGGCGCCCTCTCCTTTTCATCCAGAAGTTCAAACACCCGGCCTGCCGACACCACCGCCTGTTGCAAGAAGGTGAGTTGCTGCATCATCTGGTTGACCGGTTCAAACATCCGCGACAGCAGGTTGATAAAGGCATAAAGAACACCGATTTGAAGCGCACTTTCCCCGATATCGAATCCGAAAAACCCCAGCACCAGGATCAAGGCCAACAAGTAGAGAAGATCCACCGCCGGCCGCAGCAGCAAGCCGTTAAGCTTCGTGCTCTTCATATTGGCTTCATAGTGCTCCCTGTTGGTTTTTTCAAATTCCCGCTCCAACCGCTCTTCCTGACGGAAGGCCTGGATGACGTTCATACCCTGGATGGATTCGCTCAACTTGGCGTTCAAATCGCTCAGCTTTTGGCGCACCGTGTGAAACACCCGATAGCTGAGCCGCCGATACAGGACCATCAAGCCAAATACGAACGGCAACAAAAACAAGCAGAAAGCCGCCAACTGCACATCCAGGATGAACAAGGCCACAAAAATACCGAAGATCATCACCATATTTTGGACAAAGGTGGACAGCACACTGACAAACAAGTCCTTAATCGCCTCGGTATCGTTGGTGATACGGGATATCAGAGCTCCCCCGGGCCGTTTATCAAAGAATGACAGTCCTAAATGCTGTACCTTGCCGAACACATCCATGCGCAATTCCTGGATCACCCGATGGGCGATCCGGTGGAAGGAAAATAGCTGAAAATACGTCAACACCGCCGACAGCACGAGCAGGACCAAGTATGTGACCGCCAGGGTGATCAGGGCAAATGGATCAAAAATACCGGGTGTTAAATAGTCGTCGATATATACCTTAACCAGCAGCGGTCCGGCCACATCGGCCGCAGTGGCAATCAGGAGCAGCGCCATTGCAGCGGCCATGGCTTTACGGTGTGGGTTGAGATAGGCGAGCAACCGGCGCATCACCATGGGCGGCACCTCCTCCTTTTTCAATCATCGATTCCAGTTGCTGCTGCCGGTACATCCATGCGTACCAGCCATCCTGGGCCAGCAACTCCTCGTGGTTCCCCCGTTCCGCCACCGCCCCGTCTTCCAGCACCAGGATATGATCCGCGTGCTCGATGGCGCTCAGGCGATGAGCGGCGATCAGGGTGGTCTTATTGCGGCGCATCTTCCGCAGGGCCTCCAGGATCTCCTCCTCCGTCTTGGCATCCACTGCCGACAACGAATCGTCCAGGATCAGGATCTCCGGATCCAGCAGCAAGGCCCGAGCGATGGAAATCCGCTGTTTCTGTCCGCCGGAGAGGGTGACCCCCCGTTCGCCGACAACGGTATCATATCCCTTTTCAAACCGGAGGATATCCTCGTGGATCCCGGCCAGGCGGGCGGCCTCTTCGATCGCTTCCTGGCTGGCGTCCGCTTTCCCGAATGCGATGTTTTCCCGGATGGTGACGGAAAAGAGAAAATGATCCTGCGGAACATATCCGATCGCCGAACGAAGCGCATCCCGTTTATATTGATTCACCGGTACATTCCCGATCCGGATCGTCCCTTCCATACAGTCAAATTCCCGCATCAGCAACTTAAACAGCGTGGTCTTGCCGCTGCCCGTCCTCCCGACGATGCCCAGGGTTTCCCCCGGCCGGATATCGACCCGGACCTCCCGCAAGGCCGGTTCCTTCGCTCCTTCATAACCGAAACGGTCCACATCAAATTCCACGGTGCCGGAAGCCCGTGTGGAGACGGCCCCATCCCGATCCCGAATGTCCGGCTCCACCTCCAGCAGGGTGCGAATGCGGTCATAGGAAGCCCGTCCCCGTTGCACGATATTGAACAAAAAGCCGAAGGCGAGCATCGGCCAGATCAGCTGGCCCAAGTATATGGTGAACTGTGTCAACTGACCGATCGTCATTGTCCCCTGAACCACAAACCACCCGCCAAACCCAACCGCCAGAAAAAAGGAAAGGCCGATCACCAGGGAAATGGTCGGACCGAACAGGGCGTCCACCCGTGCGACGGCGATATTTTTAGCCACTACCTGCCGGGACAATGCCTGGAAAGAACGCTTCTCGTTGGCTTCCTGGCCAAACGCCTTCACCACCCGGACACCGGAGATGTTCTCCTGCACCTTATCGTTCATATCGGAAAAGGCTGCTTGGGCCAGATGAAAGCGTTCATGCAGCATCTTCCCGTATTTGCTGACCGCCAAGGCGATCAACGGCATCGGGATCAATGCGATCAACGTCAACTCCCAGCTGATGAACAGGGCCATCGCGGCCACAACAAGCCCCCCCAGCACCAGAGAATCCACTAGGGTGAGTACTCCCTCCCCCGCCGTCACCTGAACCGCCTGGATATCGTTGGTGGCATGAGCCATCAGATCACCCGTACGCCGGCGATGGAAAAACGAGGGGGACATCCGGCTGAAATGGGCGAACAGCTGGTGGCGCAGCTGCCGCCCCAGACGGAAAGAGGCACCAAACAGCAAAATGCGCCACACATAACGAAGAAGATACATCCCCACCCCCGCCAACGCGATCAATCCCAGCCACATCCCCAGCTCAGAACCGGTTATGGCGCCGGATTCCAGGCCATCGACCACTACCCGGACTACAAAGGGAGGGAAGATTTCCAAAAACGCCACCAACAACAAGATGATGACGCCAACCGCATAACTTCGTTTCTCTTGTTTGAAAAACCACCACAAATCTCGAAAAATGCTCATCGGTTCCCCACTCCATCTGTCGCTTAAATGGCACCCATCATTTTGAGCGGCACGTGCCAAATCGCTCCGCTACTCGAAACATTCCTATCTGATTATATCACCGGTCTTACGAAAAATCGCCACTTTTTCACAAAAAAAGCGAACAGCTATTCGCTGCCGCTTCGATCAGGATGAAAAAAAGAAAGAGTCCGCTATGCTTGGGCCCGATAGGGAAGAGATCCCTCCAGCCTAAGAAGGGTTTCCTTGATTTCCAAACCGGCTCCATAGCCGACGAGGGACCCGTTTGAGCCCACCACGCGGTGGCAAGGTACGAGAATGGAGACCGGATTTTTGTTGTTGGCACCACCGACCGCCCGTACCGCCTTGGCCGCTCCCATTCTCTGCGCTACTTCTTTATAGGAGCGAAGTTCTCCATAGGGGATTGTCAGCAGCTGTTCCCACACCAGTTTTTGAAAGGACGTCCCAAACAGATCCAGGTCCACGTCAAAGGAGCGACGCCGTCCCTCAAAATACTCCCGCAACTGGCGGGTCACCGGCAAGAGAACCTCGTCATTTCTCTCCATGCTTACCCGTCCCAGCCATTCCTTTGCCCAACGTTCCAGATGCAGCCAGCGCTCTTCCCCTTTGGCAAAATCCAGCCGGCAGATCCCTTTTTTGGTGGCGGCCAACCGGATTCCGCCGACCGGGCTGTCCATCTCCGTCCATACGATTGCGCGTGATTCTGGAACCATCAACCTTGAGCCTCCCTGTCCCTTCTCTCTTCTGTGTCGAGAGTCGATCGGTTTTTCAAGGCTTTCTCCACTTCCCTCCAAACATCGGGATCCTTTTCATTGCGCTCTGCATCACAGAGCGCTTCCTCTGCTTCCGTTCCTCCGATGCGCCCCAGAGCCCAGGCGGCCGTCCCCCGGATCACCGGGCGCGGGTCTTCCTGAAGCAGCCGGATCAGATCCGGGACGGCGGTTCGATCTCGAAAACGCGCCAAAGCGATGATGGCATTCCGCTGAATCGGCTTCTTGCCGCGCCAGGAACCGGCCATGGATCCAAAACGCTCACGAAACTCCCGGTTACTGATGGAAAGCAAAGGCTTTAAGAGCGGTTTCACCTGTTCCGGATCCGGACGGAAATCTTCCTGATGAGTAAAGTTCTTTTTCCGGTTAAACGGGCACACCGCTTGACAGGTTTCAAAACCGTAGAGATACCCGCCCAAAAGGTCGCGGTACTCCTCCGCCAGGAATCCTTTGGTTTGTGTCTGGTAGGCGAGACATGCCTGAGAATTGAGCTGTCCCGGCGCTACCAGCGCTCCGGTGGGACAAGCGTCGATACAGGCGGTGCAATCTCCGCACCCCGCGGTAACCGGTTGATCCGGGGGCAAGGCGATATCCACCAGCATCTCCCCCAAAAAGACCCAGGAGCCGAATTCAGGCGTGATGAGGGACGTGTTTTTCCCGATAAAGCCGATCCCCGCCCGCTCCGCGACTGCCCGATCGGATAAAGCCCCCGTATCCACCATGATCTCTGTGGTTACATCAGGGACCAGCTCTTGCAACCGTCGCTCCAGCCCCTCCAGCTTGCGCCGGAGCACCCGATGATAATCCTGCCCCCAGGAGGCGCGGCAAAAGAGGCCGCGGTACTCTCCCGGCCGGTTGGCGGGCGGGTTTTCCATCCGGGTGGGGTAAGCCAGAGCAATGGCGATGATGGTCCGGGCTTCAGGCAGGCTGAGACGCGGGTCGGTTCGTTTATCCAAATCCTGCTCTTCAAAACCCGACTCAAATCCGTTCTCCCGATGCCGTACCAGCCGTTCTTTCAGTTCGGTGAAAGGGTCCGCTGTAGCAAACCCGATCTTGTCAATACCCAGCCGCCCGGCTTCCTCCACCAGCGCTTGCTTCACTTGTTCCGGCGTCAACTTCTTCTTGGGGCAAAGCCCCTTACTATTGTCGTCCTGTAAGGGCAACTTCTTCTTTGGGCCAAATTCCTTACCATGGCTGTCCTGTAAGGACAATCCCGGCTCTTGGGCGAAGCCTACCTGATTCTCCATCACCGCCACCTCCTTTCCGTCTCTATAATCCACTTTCGATTATACCATGATCTCAGTGGTTTTACCCAAAGACCGGAAGGAGGCTATCATTATTGTATCGGGTGAAATCCTGTAGCATGATCCCAATTTTCATGTTTTGAAAATCAGTTTTTAGGAATGGCACCACGAGCCAGTTCATCACAGCGATTGTTTAATTCCACATCGCTATGCCCTTTCACTTTGACGAATTCCACTTGATGGCGGCGCACCTGTTCCAACAGATCTTGCCACAGATCCCGGTTTTCCACCGGTTCCTTGCGGCTGTTCATCCATCCGTTTTTCTCCCAGTTCACATACCAGCGCTGTTTAAAGCAATTGACCATATAAGCACTGTCCGTATGGAGCTTCACCCGGCAAGGTTCCTTCAAGCGTCGCATCGACTCTATCGCGGCGGTCAATTCCATCCTATTATTGGTGGTATGGGGTTCCCCGCCGGTCAGTTCTTTCCGGTGGTCTCCATACAACAGTACGGCCCCCCATCCTCCCGGCCCCGGGTTGCCGGAGCAAGCCCCATCCGTATAAATGATCACTTCTTTCACATGCGTTCCTCCTTATCGGACACGCAACGTCCGCAGGCGATTGACCGCCCCGGCCAGTTCCAGTTTCCGCGGCAGGGCCAAATCGCCGGGATGCTGCCCACGAAACGGAGAGATGACATCCAGCCCTTTCTCGTCGACCTCCTGATACAGTTCGTCGATCAGGGCTTTCAAGTCCTTCTTCCCATCCGCCCGTTTGCCGATCCACCGCATCATCTCTGCGACGGCGCGTGTCTGGCTGGTATCCACCAACTGTTCCAGCCCGGTCAGATCGACGGCGGTCGTGCCGAATAGGATATGATGCAGCCCCTTCGCATCCACCTTTTCCTTCCGTCCCTTCTGCGGGTCAAACCCTTGGGCCAAGACCTGACGCGGAGTGACCGTTCCAAACCCGCTTCCCCCTTCACGAGTGCGCTCATTCACCTGGGCTTGGGCGATATTCTTTGCTTCAGCGGTCACATCCACCGGCCGGTACTCATCCATCATGATCACCGTATCCGCCACATCGAAATAATCCCCGGAGCCGCCCAGGACGAGTACGCTGGAGGTTCCTTTTTCCTCCGCCAATTGACGCACCTTATCGATAAAGGGCGTAATCGGCTCCTTCCCTTTGGCCACCAGTTTTTGCATACGTCCGTCCCGGATCATGAAGTTGGTGGCACTGGTATCCTCATCGATTAAGAGACAGGTGGTTCCCATCTCCAGCGCCTCCATGATGTTGGTGGCCTGAGACGTGCTGCCGCTGGCATCGTCGGTGGAAAAGCGCCGGGTATCTCTGCCGAAGGGGAGGTTGTTGATAAAAGGGGAGATATTCACCTTTTCCACCCGGCGCCCGTCTTCGGACCGCACTTTGATGACATCGGGGTCGGTGATGACATACTCGCGGCCGTCCCCGGCCACATGGTCGTAAACCCCCCGTTCCAACGCTTTCAAGAGCGTGCTCTTACCATGATAGCCCCCACCGACGATCAGAGTGATGCCGTTTCGGATCACCATCCCCCGGATGGGGTCACCATGGGGAACGTTCACCTCCACTTCCAGGGAAGCAGGTGATTGAAACGGAATCACATTCCCCCGGGACAACGGCTTGTCACTAATCCCGCTCTCCCTCGGCAGAATGGCGCCGTTGGCGATAAAGGCGATCCATCCCTTCTCTTTCAGGAAGCGACGGATGGCCCATTGGTTGTCCACCAGCTTCATCCGTTCCTCCACCGCTTGCGGGTCCAATGTTTGACGGGGAAGGGCTTCTTGTGCCAGCTGCGGCAACTGCCGGCACAGCATCTCCTCCGCTTTGCGCCCCAAGACACGGCGTCCCTGAGCGGGCAATCCCACGGTGACGCGCACCTCCACAAAGGCTTCGTTCACCACCACCGCCGTCCGCTCCAGGATCTCCTGTCCCGGACGGTCCACTTCGATCAGTCCGCTCTTGCCTGTTCCTTTCACTTCAAAAGAATGCCGCTTCGTCTGGCGGGCCCAGCAGCGGGCGATCCAATCCTCCAAGGCGATGCGGCGGTGCTTCTCCCGGTACCACTCCGCGGGATACCCCGCCCGCTCCATCGGCATCCGCACCCGCAATCGGGAGGGAGCGGCAAAGGGATCCCCCTGGACATAATCGATCGTCAGGCGAAATCCGGGAAAGGCGTATTCCCCCTGGATATCTTTATAAGCTTTATATCCTTTTCCATCGATCCGGGATAAGGTTTGTTTCAATCGCTGCAACGTCCATCCTCCTTCACCGGTCCAATTTCTTCTTTCTTTTCGGGAGTTACCCGCTTTTCCAGTATGTACAAACGAGGGCGCGACATAGAACAACAGCCATGATCCGTCCCCATTATCGCACATGAAAGGGGACTCTTGCAGGGGAGGAGTGGATCTTTCCCTTTGTTTCCTCCGTGTTTCCCATTTCGCCGAGCGCTCCAGAAAGAAAAAACAGGGGAATTATCCCCTATTTTCAACAGAGTAGCAGACCTCATTCGCTACGCTTTACCCCATATTTCAATAACACATACTGCCCTATCCAATCGATGGTCCAGAAGATGAAAAACACGGTTACTATAACGGGGAGATAATACGGAAAAGCAAAAGCGAGCATACTTGGATCATCCCCGAAGTTTGCAAATAGAAAAACAGCAAGGGTCAGCACCGCTCCCAACAGATAAAGGAAACCAATCCGAATCCATTTCCACCAGTTTTCGTGTTTTTTTACCAATCGTTCGGCAAGGATCGAAGTAACCAACATGCCGATATAAATGATAAAAACATATTCGATGCTGTTAAAATGCGGGATATAAATAGTCTCGATGGTAAACAAAAAAACGGCTAATACAAAAAGCTTTCTAATGATTAGAGAGATGCTAGGACGCCAGGCCAAAGAAATCTCCTCCAAACCAGGCGAACCCACGTTTTTCGACTATCTGAAAAATCTCCTTCCGTTATCATTCTCCTGTTGATCGAAAGGAATCAGAGGGATTTTGTTTCGATGTTTTCTTCCATTCCTTCGGTTTGGATTTGGCTTTAAACAGCGGTTGGAAGGAATCACGGTAAGACCAGAACAGAAAACCCCACAGCAATGAGAGAAGGATGACGAGCGGAAGCAGCTCCGCATCTACAAAGATGTGAAAGAAGAAGATGTTCACGACAAGCGGAGATAGGACGGCGATCGTCAACGGGATCAAGGTGTTCGTCAGCAAAAGGATGGCACAGATCAATTCGGTGGCCTTGACCATAATCAGCAAATAGCCGTCACCCAGGAATGCTTCTGCCGCCGGGCTGGTGGGTAAAAACGCACCAAAACCGAGAATGACCGCCCACCCGTTTAAAGCGGCTGACAGGAAGATCAGGCCCAAAACCCATCGGGAAAGTGATACCATCCTATTCATTCATCCTTCTCCTCCTTGGAATGTTTCGCTTTGATTCGGAATATGATTATTGTTGTTTCTCTGCTCGCGCACCATTTTCCTCTGTAGGGCGAGTCTCAGGGCCTATATTCCCTTTTCTTTGAGGAAAGAATCATGGTCCGCCGGTTTCGGACAACACCTCGCGGTACGCATCCCGGATCGCCTGAAAATCGGCCCAGGCATCCCGCTTGCCGGCGGGATTACGCAACAGGTAGGCCGGATGAAAAGTGGGCATCATCCGGACGCCTTTGCGCTCAAACCACTGCCCCCGCACCCGGGTGATACGGGCTTCGGGATCAATCAGAGCACGGGTTGGGGCGGATCCCAGTGTGACGATGAGACGGGGGCGGATCATGACAAACTGCTCCCGCAAAATGGTGATGCAGGTTCCCATCTCCTCCTCTGTAGGAGTACGGTTTCCCGGCGGGCGGCATTTGACGATATTGGTAATAAAGACATCCTGCCGCGGGATTTCCGCCGCTTCCAGTATTCTGTTCAACAACTGACCGGCTTTTCCCACAAAGGGACGGCCCTGCCGATCCTCATCCGCACCCGGACCCTCTCCCACAAACATCAGCGGAGATCGCGGATTTCCTTCTCCCATGACGATATGGGTGCGCCTTTGATGTAATGGACAGCGCGTACAATTCTCATATTTACGATGAACTGTCTCCAGTCCCATCCTCTCTCCCTCCAACCCGGTTCGTTCTTTTGAATCCACCTGTCAGGCGGATCGAGTGCCCCTTCAGGTAGTTCCGATCTTTTTTTGGGCCTTCACACGGACAAATCGGTCGGCTTGACTTTCCGTCTTCACCCCATGCACAAGTCTCACCTTGTCGCTTTCCATTCCCAGGTCTCACTATGTATGTCAGAGTCGACTCCGCTGGAAAACCAAACTTTCTCCACGTAAACACATCGATATGGGTAGAAAGGGCATTCGTTAGGGGGAAACGGTTTGAACCGCTTTTTCATAGGGTACAAACATTATCTCACACCCCCGTTTACGCTTCCAGGGCTTGGCTTCTTCTCTTTTACGGCCAACTGTAGTATAATAAGAGGTCGGGTGTTTCTATAGAGAGTCACAAAAACTTAAACGCCCCTTTAACAGCGGTTCACACCCCCTTGTTATATTGAATGGGGGTATCTTAGACAAAGGAGTGGCTCCATTTGTCGATGTTGAACTACACGATGTTCGTTTCCGATATCGACGGAACACTGGTCACACAGACTAAAAACATTCCCGTCGCCAACCAACAAAGTATCTCCGCCTTTCGCGAACAAGGTGGTTATTTTACACTGGCAACCGGTCGCAGCTATCTGGAAGCCAAACGATTCATTCAGGAATTGAAGGTGGATCTGCCCGTCATCCTGTGCAACGGCGCTGTCCTGTTTGATCCGGCCACCAAGGAACTGAAAGCCGTCTCCTCGGTGGAACGGGGCTTGTTGTTTCGCCTGTTGACCCAATTGGAAACCTGGGGGCAAGAAGTGGAGATATTTATCTACTCCCTCGACCGCATCTATGCCACCCGGATCAGCCCCCCGTTGCAGGAAGCATTAAAGGAACACGACGATCAATTCCCGCTGGAACTGATTCCGACTTATGACGACCTGCCTGATGTACCGGTTATCAAAGTGGTGGCGGTGGCCGCGCCCCACACCATGCCCAAGCTTCACCGCTGGTCCGACAGCTTGAACTACCCGTTGGAGACAGTGCAATCCTCGGAAAATTTCTTTGAAATCCTTCCTGGAGGTACTTCCAAAGGGAATGCCATGGAGCAGATAGCCAAACGCTATCGTCTCACCATCGACCAATGTGCGGCAATCGGCGACCATTTGAACGATCTTTCGATGGTGCGTAAAGCCGGGCTCTCCGCTGCCGTCGCCAACGCCCATCCGGAACTGATTCAAGCGGCTCATCATGTGGTTCCCAGCAACGAAGAAGCGGGTGTTTCCCACTTTCTGAATCAATATGTTATCCACCCCCGGACAGCCGTTCAGGGAGGATAACGACAAAAACGGTTCTTCCCGCATGGGAGGAACCGTTTTTTTGATTAGCCTATGGTCGGGTGCTCGTCGGGTATATTCCCGTCCCGCATCGGATACCTTATGACCGATCTCATACAAGGAGGCGGTCCCCTGTGAAGCACCTGTACGCCCTCGCCTTTAAATTGATCGTCGCCTTTGTCAGCATGTGGATCTTTCTCGGTTGGCTGGCCAATTGGAGCTTGGTCGACATCCTGTGGGTCAGTCTCCTGTGGGCCGGATCCAGCTATGTCATCGGCGATCTCTGGATTCTCCCCCATGTCAACAACACCGTCGCCACCCTGCTGGATACCGGTCTTGCTTTCGCCCTGATCAGCTTTGTCGGCATCTTACTTTTCGGTATGGAGTTCACCTGGATCAACACCAGTCTCTTATTGGCTCCCAGTGTGTTCATCGGAGCGGGAGAGTGGGTGTTGCATACCAATATGCAGAGGGAAATTTTTCACAAGCCGTTATGATTGACAACAGCAGGCCGGGGAGCGATTACCGTCTCCTCCCCTTTCACCGATGAGAGGAAAAGCAACGGTTTCCATTCCAGGGTTCCAAGGTCCATCCAATAAACTCCTTGTCCGCAAACAAAAACGCAAAACAAAAAACGGGCCCAATGCCCGTTTTTATCCTGTGGTCGGGGCGACAGGATTTGAACCTGCGACCCCCTGCTCCCAAAGCAGGTGCTCTACCAAGCTGAGCCACGCCCCGTTTATATTAGTGCGGTGAATCATGCGAACCAAAATACTGAACTTCGATCGAGCACTTCAGCTGAGTCAAACACCGCAACGACTATTATACTTCATGTACGTATCGTTTTTCAAGGAAAAAATACAGGGAAATTATGCGCCGTTGTTATGCTGCTGGTTGGGGATGGTGATGTTTCCCTTGGACTGGACCCGGCGTATACCTCCTCCTTTGCAGCCCGTAATGACGTTTCCAGTCACGATATTCCGATTCGCCCCGTTTTGGAGAACCACACCGGAACCCCCCGCTCCTTGAATCACATTGTTGCCGATGGTGCTGTTTTCGGAATCCTCACGTAAGGTGATCCCGTCCGCCGCAGGCTGGTAAAACGTGTTGCCCGTGATGGCGGCGAAGCTGCATCGGGTCAGTTGGATCCCCGCCTGAACGCGATGAAAGGTGTTGCCCCCAATGTGGAGATAACGGTAACGCAACCCCTCGATTCCTTCGGCTACCAGTTCCTCAAAATGGTTGCCGGTGATTCGGATATGCGTATGATAGACACCCTCCGTCTCCGAATGCGTGCCGATCCCGCGGTCCCATCCACCGGTAAAGGTACATCCCCGGATCTCAATGTCGGTACAGGGCGTGTGATCATAGGGACCAAACCAGGGAAAGGCGCTGGAATTGATCATCAGGTCAAGCTGAATCGCCTCACTCCAGCGGCGCGTCAGGGTAAATCCGCTGAAATAGCAATCAGTCACACGTCCGTCCTTCACTGCATTTAGTTCGACAGCGTGCCAGTCCCGCACATTCAGGATGCGGACTCCCTCCACCCGGACTCCTGTCGCATGTCCCGCCGCAATCACCGTAAAGCGAACATCGTTGGCATCCATGCGTCCATCCCAGGTTCCGCCACTCACCCGGATGTCG
Source organism: Desmospora profundinema (assembly GCF_031454155.1). GTDB lineage: Bacteria > Bacillota > Bacilli > Thermoactinomycetales > DSM-45169 > Desmospora > Desmospora profundinema. The sequence goes on along the minus strand of NZ_JAVDQG010000006.1, from coordinate 115,585 downwards.
CGGGCCGCTTCATACCCTCCGCTGCCGTCGCTGCTGTTAACCAGCATCACATTGATGGGAGCATCCCGCACAATGGTAGCATCCTCCGCCAAGCGCAAGTGGGTGTGGCTATAGATCACCAGCGCTTTCCGAATGATATACGTCCCACCTGGCACCGCCACTTCTCCGCCCCCGTCGTCCCGGGCCGCATCCAGCGCCTGTTGGATCGCCCCGGAATCGTCCGCAGTCCCGTCCCCCACCGCGCCAAAATCCAACACATTGTGCACCGGCATCCGTTTTCCCCCTTCAGATGTTCTCCCACAGAAAACTGTATGCTCCTTTTGGCTGGACATGACGGGTTTCATCGTAACCATTTCACCTGCAACAAACGTGTACAAATCAATTCAACGGCCCTCCAAACTCTCCCTTCACAAAAACACCGTTTTTGTCACAAACTGCATAAAAAAATGGCTGTCTCCATCTGAACAGCCATTCGAGCCGAATCGTCCTATCTGATGAGAAAGCGGAAGCCCTTCAAAAAGGCTCCCGCTCTTTCCTTCGTTCTTATGATAAGTTACTTTTTGATAACCACACAATCACCTGTTTGAAGCTTTAGGACATCAGCCATAAAAGCTCGGGCCATCGCATTGGTCAGTGCTGTTAATTCTTCATCGTCCTTCGCTAACAAAGCTAACGGATCCCCACCCAAGTACCGGTTTTTATCGGTTGTTACAAAGGCGATAATTCCTTTGCCCTCAGCTGTTTTCTTCTCCATCTACTGTTGTCCTCCCGTCATTGGATTATCCATTAGTTCCGGCGCTTTTTTTACACTTTCCAGCAAGGGAGTATTTAAAATCGTCTCTTTTAACAGTTCAAAATTATGCTCAATCGGCACCAAGGCGATCACCACTCGATCATCGGTATAATTTTGAAACGAGAAGCTGTACATTCGTAACCCAACAGCCCGTGTCGACTCGTGCAGCATCGCTTGGCGCTGTCCGAAATGCTCCAGGATAAGGTTATAGTGAGGGTGCTTGGGATGGATGACAACACCCAAACCGTTTTTTTGGAACAGAGTCTTTGCCAATTCGGATCCGGCTAAATTGGAAACAAAGATATCATCCACATATAGATCAGACCCTTTTATATCAATTTTCCCTCTCTTTACAACGGCGACATCGTTTACTTTCTTTCCTTTGGTAAATTGTTTGAGTATAAGGAATAAAATCGCCCCCGCTAATACACCGGCTGTAACTTCAATCCATGTCTCTTGTTCTAAAACCTGCATCGTTAAAGCTGTCACAAAAGAGATCAGCAAGGAAAAGTAATTACGGGATTCAAATGTTTTGGCAATGCCGTCGATATAGGCATCTCCCCGCGGTGTATATTCATTTTTCTCCAAATCCTGCAAGCTTTCTTTTTCGGTTTTGCGCACCTCACGAAACTGTTGAATCGCAAGGGTAAGGAACGTAACGGCTATAAAGTTTTTAGTCATTAATGCAGGTATGACAAAGGCACCTAAAGCCGCAGCCACGGCTGCCGTTACAAAATGAATTAAAAACCCGCTCGGATAGCTGGGATATTGTCGATAATCCTGTTTCATGGTGAAAACACGTGCCAAAGTCCCCGTAATCACCGCAGTCGTAATCATCACTAAATATTCAGGGGAAATCAACCCGTTATTTTCCATATCAATCGAAACCCTCCTCTTATAGCTTCGGCCATTCAGCAGAACTCACACAGCGATTGGTATTCACTGGGGGTATCAATATCAAGAAAGCTTTTCCCATGCTTATATTCGATCTTCAACCCGCGATCCGGGTCTTTTCGTAAAATCCGGCGGGCTCCCTCGTCCCCCTGTATTTGATAAAGGTCAGGGAACATCTCAGAATCAAACAGAACGGGAGGTCTTGGAACTCCCCGATAACACGAGGCGATATACTTCTCTTTTCTCGTTTGATAAAGACGAATAATGTGATTGATCATTTTCACCGTAATCAATGGTTGGTCGGCAAGAATGATCATGATTGCCTCCGACTGAAACTGTTGTGCAACATTGAGGCCGCATTTTAATGATGCTGACTGACCTTGAATCGACTCTTTGCACGGTTGGAGCACCCACCGATCACGATAAGGAGGGGAGAAAAAAGGGGAAGGGATCCACGCAGGAGGATCCTCCTCCTGCGTGACAATCACGATCAAATCCAACTGAGATTGGATTGCGGCTTCTAAGGCTATGCTACCCAGACTTTTTTCGCCTACCGATAGGGAAAGTTTGGGACGTCCCATCCGCTTGCTCTGCCCAGCTGCTAAATAGATTCCCGTAATCATGAGGTTTTCTCCTTTGACGAACCGTTTGAATCACATCGGCAAGGATACTGATCGCAATCTCTTCCGGCCCTTCCGCGCCGATGGAAAGTCCGACCGGTGAATGAATCCAGTTTGGGATCTCCTCCGTACCCAACAATCGGGAAGTACGTTTTCGGGGGCCTAACACACCGATATAATTTAATTTTTCCCTTAAAAGGATTTGCAGGATTTCCCGATCTCTTTGAAAATGATGGGTCATGATAATAACGGAATCCCGTGGGGAGAATGAAAAATGCTCGACGATGGAGCGTGGAAAGCCGACTCTGCAGTCATCGGCATCCGGAAAATGAGTCCGATTACAAAATTCCGGTCGCCAATCGGTCACCGTAACAGAAAACCCTACATGAGCGGCAAAACGGACAAGCGGGACGGCGTCCGGCCCCGCCCCAAAAATGATCAGGCGCGGTTTCGGTTCAAATAGTTGCATAAAATATCCTTCCGAACGATCCCATTGCATGGGAAATGCTCCATCCCATTTCCCAAAAGCCTGTCGATGTTCCGTTACAAATAGGTAATCCGTCACAGATCCCGTGTCCGACAGCTTCTTCACATGAAGAACGGAGATGCCCTCATCCAAGTATTTTTTCAACCGTTTCAGATGTTCCGCAAGTGGAGAGTCGACCACTTCTAAAAGCACCCGGATCGAACCATTACACCCGCTGCCTTGCCCCCATAATCGATCATCTTCTGCGCTCATATCATACTCAATGGTACGGGAGGTTCCTTCTTGCAACACTCGTTGTGCCTGCTCTGCCAGATCCCTCTCTAAGCAACCCCCGCTTAACAGGCCGATTTGCGTGCCGTCCTCATTCACAAGCAGCATCGCCCCTTCTTTTCGATAGGCGGAACCTTCCACTTGAATAATCGTGGATAATACGTTTCTACCGCTTGCATGTTCTAATTCATTTAAAATGTGGAATACGTCTTTCACTGTAGACCCCCGCTTGTTCTTTTTGCAAAAATCATGATGCCCATTTGGTTGAACCCTTAAACGGACCGGTAGGGAGTTTAGACATTTTGATTACAAGCAATACTTAATAAAGGGATAGATGAAGGTATCGTTACACCATGAATGACATCCTCTCAAAGGAGAGTTTATCGGACATGATCGGAAAAAGCGTCTATAGAAAAGAATCCCTCGACAAAGTAACCGGAACAGCCAAATATACCGACGATATGCCCTCTACAGGTATGCTTCACGCCAAGCTGGTCATCAGCCCGAACGCGCATGCCAAAATAAAGTCGATTGATACTACTGAGGCATGGCAAATCCCCGGTGTTCGTGCGATCCTTACCGGCCAACCCTCTCCGCTGACTGGTGAAGAAATTCGCGACCGCCCGATTATTGCTTTCGACAAAGTACGTTATCACGGTGAGCCGATCGCAGTCGTTGTCGCGGACACCCCTGTTCAGGCAGCAAAGGCTGCTAACCTGGTAAAAATAACGGTTGAGCCTTTGCCGGTTGTCCATTCGCCGACAGAAGCCATTCGCCCGAATGCCCCTTTGGTGCATGAGCATTTAGCCGCCTATCAAAAAATAGAACATGTGTATCCGGAGCCGAATACCAATATTGCCGATCGCACCAAGATTCGCAAAGGGAGCATGCAAAAAGGCTGGTTGATGAGCGATGTCACGGTACAAGCCGAGTTCTCCTTCTCCCCGTCTGATCACGCGGCGATGGAAACCAGATGCGTGACTGCAGAGATCAAACCCGATGGGACGGTTGTCATTCATTCTTCTTCCCAGTCTCCTTTTATGATTAAAAAGCTAATCGCTCAGGATCTTGGTGTGGAAGCCGGAAAAATCATCGTCCATACCCCTTTAGTCGGAGGCGGGTATGGGGGGAAAGTGCCTGTCCAGTTGGAATTTATCGCTTATTTGGCCTCACAGGCTGTCGGAGGAAGACCCGTCAAGCTTTTGAACACAAGGGAAGAGGATATGATTACCTCACCCGTACACATTGGACTTCATGCGACCGTCAAGCTGGGCTGTACAAAGGATGGAACATTAACTGCTGCGGAAATGGTTTATTTGTTTGATACCGGGGCTTATTCGGATAAAGGTGCCACGATCAGCCGAGCCGCTGCCGTTACTTGTACCGGACCTTATCATATTGAAAATATCTGGTGCGACTCCTTGTGTGTCTATACCAACCATCCCTATGCCACCGCTTTCAGGGGCTTTAGCCATTCGGAGATTTTATTTGCTTTTGAAAGAACAATGGATTTGCTGGCTGAAAAGCTGGGGATGGATCCGCTGGAACTTCGAGATAAAAATGCGATTCGCCCCGGACATAACACCCCTACTCAAACCTCGCTTCATGCCAGTAATGTGGGAGATTTACCGACATGTATCCAGCGGTTGAAAGAGCTGATGAACTGGAATGAAGGACAGCGGATTGCGATTAGCGACCGTAAAGTTCGTGCCAAAGGCATCAGTTGTATATGGAAAACGTCAACCATTGATACGAATGCCGGTTCCGGGGTTACGTTAACCTTTAACCCGGACGGTAGTATCAACCTACTTTCAGGAATTGTGGAGATCGGAACGGGAACCAAAACCGTGCTGGCCCAAATCTTGGCAGAAAAAATGAACATGGATGTGAATCAAATCCATGTTCAGATGGAAGTCAATACCCAGTCAACGCCGGAACATTGGAAAACGGTTGCCAGCAGAGGCACCTTTATGGCGGGAAGAGCCGTGTTAAAAGCGGCTGATGATGCGATTCGGCAACTAAAAGAGATCGCTTCCCGTGTGTTCGTCTGTTCACCGGATGATTTAATGGTGGGGTATGGAAAAGTCTTTCTACGAGATAATCCGGCAACTTTTTTACAAATAAAAGATATTGCCTATGGATATAAATATCCGAACGGGTATGGGATTGGCGGGCAAATCGTCGCATACGGAAATTACAGTCTAAGGCACCTGACCCATATCGATCATGAAACAGGGAAGGGAGACCCTGGACCGGAATGGACGGTGGGTACCCAAGGGATAGAGATCGAATTTGATACAAGGGACTATACGTACAACATCTTAAAAGCTTATTCCGTGATTGACATCGGAAAAGTACTTAACAATAAAGGGGCACAAGGGCAGGTGATGGGTGCGATGGCCATGGGAATCAGTTTTGCAGCCAAAGAAGCGTTTATATTTGATACAGAAGGGAGGATTCAAAATCCGCGGCTGCGTACCTATAAAACACTCCATTACGGTGAACATCCGGAATATGTCATCGACTTTCATGAGACCCTTCATCTTGACTCCCCCTATGGGGCGCGCGGTGTCGGCGAACATGGGTTAATCGGAATGCCTGCCGCACTGGCCAACAGCTTATCAATCGCAGCGGGTGTGCCTCTAAACCATCTTCCCCTGACTCCTGAGTCCATCTGGAAAGCCAAGAAGGCGGGTGGCTCCGCTTGATTCCCTATGATTTTGAGTATTACAGGCCGGGATCGATAGAGGAAGCGACCCGCCTTTTTCACTTATTGGATAAGCAGGGTAAGCAGCCGGTTTATTATTCTGGTGGAACGGAATTGATCACGCTGGGAAGAGTAAAGCGGGTGGTAACGGGAGCCGTGATCGACATTAAAGGAATTCCAGAGTGCCACGTGTTACAAATGGAACAAAACCGGTTGGTAATGGGAGCAGCAGTCCCGTTGACAAAGCTGATTGAAGGCAACCCGTTTCCTTTGTTAAGCAAGACCGCTGGTGAAATTGCCGACCGTACGGCTCGCAACAAGATTACGTTAGGCGGAAATGTTTGCGGCAGTATCTATTACCGGGAAGCGGTATTACCCCTTTTACTCACAGACAGCCGGGTCGGGATAGCCGATGAAAAAGGGATCAAGGTTGTCCCTATTGAGCAAGTTTTTGACCAAAATATCCAGTTAGCAAAAGGAGAGCTTCTCGTTCAAGTGATCACGGACCAACGAGATCTTCATTTGCCCTTTTTCAGTGTAAAAAAAAGAAAACAATGGAACATCGGTTATCCTCTTCTTACGGTAGCAGCTCTAAAAAAAGGCGATGATATCCGAGTGGCGTTCAGCGGCGTTTATCCGTTTCCTTTCCGGGATAAAGGGATGGAAACAACGTTAAACAATAAACAATTAACCCCTGAAGCGAGGGCTGAACAAGCTGTTCAATCCTTGTCGGGGCCCATCCTGGATAATGTTGAAGGATCGGCGGATTATCGGTTATTTGTTTTAAAAAATACACTGCTGGATGTACTGGAAGGATTGGAAGGGTGAAGAACATGCACCAATCTGAAATCGTTTTACATGTAAATGGCGAAACAAGAACGGTCTACGTGAGGCACGCGGATATCCTATTAACCGTTCTCAGAGAGAAGCTGGGGTTAACGGGAGCAAAACCCGGTTGTTTGAACGGAGATTGTGGAACGTGTACCATCGATGTGGACGGTGAGCCGATGAAATCCTGTCTGATGCTGGCCATTGAAGCGGTTGATCGAAGGATTACAACAGTGGAAGGATTGAAGAACGCGCCCATTCAGAAGGAATTCATAGAAAAATTTGCTTTTCAATGCGGTTATTGTACCCCGGGTTTTATCATGAATGGCCATGCCTTGATTCACAAGTATCCCCAGGCCAGTGATTCTCAGATTGTAGAATGGATGGAATCCAACATTTGTCGGTGCACGGGATATAAAGAAATCGAAGAAGCCGTGAAAACGGCTTTAACGCAGTATCCACCACAGGCTCATTAGTACTACAGTTGGGCTTATAAGAGCAGATGTAGATGTGAGAAAGGAGGGTGGTGGGATGGCTGCGATCCTTTGCGCTTTTTGCAAGAGATCGAAGACAGCCCGCCAGCCCGACCCACCCACGCTCCTACACTCGCTTCGTACAAATGCAACTGTAGTATTAGAGTGTGTCTGAATAATACGTAGGGCGAAGGTTCCGAGTTGGGTTGGTTTTTGGTTCGCCTTTGCACTCTCAAAGCACAAGTCTCGCCTGGGTCCACTTCGTTTCTTGTGCCCCCTACAGATATCACTTCGATCTGTATTTCCCGGACTTCACGCGAACGAGTCGGTCGGTTTGGTTTTCCGTCTTCTTTTGCAACAAAATGAATACCACCCCTCCCTTCTTCTCACGGAAACAGGCCTCTACTCCAAACCAAAGCTGAAGTAACCACACAGGCATTACCTTTTGGTCACTCCAGCTTTTTTCTTTTACTATACGAGGTTTTTCAATCGGTTCTCATTACCCTCGCCATCAATCCACTCCACATGATGCGCCTCCGTCAGATCGGGGATCTCCAGCTTGTTTCGCAATCGATGGATCACGTCTTCGGGAACCCGTTCCTTCCGCTCCCGGTTGCGTCTCAAAATCGTCTCAATGGGGGCATCCAAGTAGACGATCCGGATTCGCGCACCATATGAGGCGAACAAGTCGATCAACCCTTCCCGTGTCATCCGTGTGATGTTGGTCGCATTCCAGACAAAGGAGCGCTTTTGGCGCAAAAGCGTGCGCGCCTGTTCTTTTGCGCGGTGCACCACCTCACCCTGGGGACCGCTGGGGCTGATGTTGCGCCGGCGGCGGATTTGGTCGAGGGAGATGACGGGCCAATCGGAAAGATGTCGACGGATCCACGTATCTTTGCCCACGCCGGGTAGTCCCGCCATCAGCACGACTTCAAAAGCGGTATCGTCATAGGCGGTATAGGCGGGATCACGCTGCAGGCCGCGAAAATACCGAAAGCGGCTGTGCTCATTGCCAAACCGGCGCGGACCCGTCTCACACCCCAGCTCTTTACAATACTCCCGAAACAGCTTCACTCTCGTCAGCAGTTCCTCTTGATCCTGACAAATCCGCCCGCGCACATCCGCCTCCGCCAACAAGGCGACCCAATCCAACCGGACGCGCTGACTGGCGGCGGCTACGATCCGCTCCGGATCGGGCCGTTCCAGAAACCAGAGCGGCAGTCCGTGCAATCGAACCATGGAAACGATGGTTTCCCGGACAAAAAGCGGTGCGAAGATGGTTTGTCCGATATCGCTGAGATGATTCCGGGCCATGGCGGCGCCGAGGCGGGCGTGACCGCGAGAAGAGAGGGATCCGTCCGGTTCTGTCCGGGTGCAAGCCGGTTTGGCCACATCATGGAGCAGGGCGGCGGCAAACAGCATGGCTCGTTCTTCCCGCTTCAATCTCCGCCACTCCGGTAATTCCGCCAGTGCCTTTACCACCATCTCCGTATGCACTTGAACATCGCCTTCCGCATGGTGGACCGGATCCTGCGGCACCCCCGCCATCGCCTCCACCCATGCGTACTCCCGGCAAATTCGCTCCCAATCCACCGTCCAATCCGGTGCTTCCGGACAATGGAGAAACGTCCACGATTTCAAAACAACGACACTCCTTTTTTCAGCCGATTGGGCAACAGCGGCCGATTCATCCAATGGCTCTGGGAATCGAGGATCGTCTGTAAAAAGTCGCTTCGAACATACTTATAACGCCCAGTAACGACCCCTCCCTCCTCCCGTTTGATATAGAGACCCTCCATCCACCCGCCCGTCTCGGTCTCCCGCACCACCTGATCGGGATCCAACCCCTGTTCGGCGGCTGACCGGCGCAGTTGTTCCACACAGTTTCCCGCGATAAAGTGAGACGGACCGATCAGGGATTGTAACGCACGAAAGGAAGCTAACGGACCTTCATACAACACCTTGACCGACACGATAAAGGGCGTCTGGGACAACAGCTGTCTCCGTCGCTCCGTAGACAGAAAGTGGCCGCTTTTTCGATCATAGATGTCAAACTCCAGAAAGTAATGAGGTAAGTCCGTGTAAAAGACGGTATGTTTGGCATACATCCACTCACCGTACATCACATACCGATCTTCCAACAACGCCCACAACTCCCCCGCATACCGATGCGCCCAACTTTTAAAAAGATGAAACTGCGATTCCCGCGAGCCCCCCGTCAAAAAATGCCCCCTGCTCTGCAAATACAACTGACCGCCGCTGTCAAAACTGATCCCGCTGTTGGCCCCGTCCATCTTCTCTTCCACTACGAGATACTGCCCTATCAACTGATCAAAGGGCACTACGTTTAAATCCTCATCCCCCGCTTGCAAGCCGGAACCGGCGATATGGGGGGTGCGGGGATACTTGTCCATGCGATTCATCGCTTCATCCCTCTTTTCAACGAAAAAGAAGACAGAGTCGGACGACTCCGTCTCTCATGGATTTCTCTCCGATCATTAATGGCTAGGAAAAGTCGATTTCCTCAAAATCGGGTTTACTGTCGCCGTAACCCCTTCGGATCTTCTATAGCGTGACCGTCATCTAATAGATTCTATCAATCCCGAACAGCAATAGAAACTCTCAAATCATTTACTCTAAGTTATCAATCGCTTCCGGAAACCTCTCTACCAAGAAGCTAAGAAATGTTCTATAGATTGTATTTCCGGAATTTCCGAACCGATCCCAATCGATAACAGGATATTCTCCTTCCTGAATTTTACTTGTTTCCGGACAATAAACATCTTCTACTCTTAAATTTCGCTCTTTTCTTACCCTGCGAATCGCGGCTCCGATATCATGCGTTCCCACGGTATCCATTCCCATATACCCCTTGTAAGAATTGATTCCCACATTTTTATCTTACTACATAATTACTGTTATTGGGAATCCAGAGTGCTAGTTTTCAACCTTAATTTCAAACTTATGATCGATTTCACACAAAACGTATGATTGTTTGAGGCTTCCGCCGATTAAAAATCGGAAAAATGCATTAAAAAAGGGTATGCATCCGTAAAAACAGCACTTCTTAACGTTCATCAACCACCATTCCTTTAGGGAGGATCCCAGAAACCCAAACAAAAAACCCGGGAAGTTACCATCATGATAACCTTCCCGGGCTTAAACCCTTATTTACCAAACATCATGGACTCGTTACAGTCACTTTTTTGGTCGAGATATTGCCTCCGATATCGATGGCGCGGATCGTCACTTTGTTTTCCCCTTTTTTCAGTTCACCCTTCGAAAAGAGGCGATTAAATCGATACAGGTCATCCTTGACGAACTTAAAGTTGATTTTTTTCCACTTTTTCTCTCCCTCCAGTTGCCAATGCAGACGTTCCAGGTTGTCTTCCTTTACTAAGCCAGACAAACGGGGCTTATCCGTCTGCTTGTTCAACCGGATCTGCGGGGGAGTGGTATCCACCACGATCGAGCTGAATGCTTCTCCCTTTCTACCGAGATATGTCGCGGTGACGCGAATATCGTAGTTTCCGTCCTTCACCGTTTTCCCCTTGATATCTTTTCCGTCCCAAACCCAATCGATCGCTCCATGGTTCGGCTGCTTGGCCCGGTAAATCGTATAGTCCGCTTTTCCATCAACTTCCCGATGGAGGGTGATGGTCAATTCATCCGGTGAGACAGGCAAATAGTAGGACAGGACGGTCTCATCCAAGATATTGTCGCCATTGGGGGAGATCACCCATTCGGATAAGCTAAGCATCTCCAGCAAGGGGTATCCTTTGGGATCGATCAATGCCTGGAACGGCACCTTGATCTCGCGGGATCCGTCCTTCAGATAGAGAGTGCCGGTATATTCCCCCCGCGGCAGCTTGGTATCGAGGGTTAAGGTGATCGGAAGCGAAACGGTCTCACCGGGTTGTGCAGTGACGGATTTGGGCACATCCACTGAAAAACCTTTGTTTCGTTTATCCAAACCCACCCGAGTGGTATACGTTTTTCCCCGGCTGTCCAGGTTTTTCACCTGTACGTTTTTTTCCACCTTCTGAACACCGGTATTCGGCTTCAACAACCCGAACGAAACACTGCTGCGCATGGCCAGAGTTTTGGTGTGCAAGGCTTTCATGACATCGATTCGTCCGGCTCCCTGGACCGATTTGGGATACGGCTTTTGGTCCGTATCTTTCAGGGGGACCGCAGTATTGGCCAGCGCTGATTTCACCTCTTGCGGATTCCATTCGGGATGTTTTTGGAGCAGGAGAGCGGCGGCTCCGGCGACGTGGGGAGCGGCCATGCTGGTCCCGCTATCGGCTTGGTATCCGCTTTTGACGACGGTTTTGGGAACGGTGCTGACGATGTTTTGACCCGGTGCAACGACGTCAGGCTTGATTTCCCAATTTCCCACAGCGGGTCCGCGGGAGCTGAAATCGGTCATTTTCTCCCGTTTTACGGAACTGAGCCGTACCTTGGCTTTTCCTGCTGCCAGCTGTTCTTTCAGATAGGTTCCGTGGCCACCCGAGATCGTGGCGATCGGAGTCGCCAGCTTGTTTCCTTTATCGTCCACTTCCACCATAAGGGGTTCGGCAAACCAGTCTCCGCCCTTGTTGTTATAAACGATTACCGCAACGGCTCCCGCCAGTTTAGCCCTTTTTGCCACGGCACTGACATTATTGCGGGTTCGCTTCACCAGCGCGATTTTTCCTTTTGCTTTCTTCATCTCAGCGGTTTTCCCCGTACCGGCGTCCACCAGGGAATAGGTTCCTTTCAGCGGCATATCCGGTGAGAAGAAAATCTTGTTCATCTCCACTTTTTTGCGGTCGCCAGCTACTTGTACGACCGGTGACCGTTCTTTTTTGGTGGAGGCACCGACGGAGATGACATTGGCAGTGGCTGCCGGCGAACCGACTGTCCAGCGGTCGGGACCTGCGTTTCCGTTGGCCACCACTGCGACCACACCGTTTTGTACGGCACGTTCCAGCGCCCAGGACATGGGTTCATCGGGAACGTTGGCATCCATCCCCAAGGAGAGGTTCATCACGTCTGCACCGTCTTTGACAGCTTGATCCACACCGGCGATGATATCCGCCGTATCTCCGAACCCTTCGTCATCCAGCACCTTATAGGCCAGGATCGAGGCTCCCGGAGCCACCCCTTTAATCTTTCCGTCAGCGGCGATGGTTCCCGCCACATGAGTGCCGTGTCCGTGACCGTCTTGGGGAGTCCGGTCCTTGTCGATAAAATCATATCCCCCGACCACTTTCCCTTTCAGATCCGGATGTTTGGCATCCACTCCGGTATCAATCACGGCCACTTTGATCCCTTTCCCCTTCAGGGGCTGTCCTTTGGAATCTTTTTCTTTCCATGCTTCGGGGGCTCCAATGAGCGGGGCGCTTCCCTTCATGGTGGTCTGATAGGTACGAACCGGATAAATGCTTTTCACCTCCGGCAGTTCCGCCAGCTTTTTGATATCTGCTCCGTCGGCGGTAACCTCCATTCCCGAAAAGACCGTGTCATAGGATTCCCCCACTTGTAAATCGGGCGAAATTTCTTTCATCTCTTCAGACAATTCTTCCTGTTTTTCCACCACATCGGTTCGGATCTCTTCTTCATCGACATCCGATTTTTCGTTCAAGACAGCGACAGGAGCCGCTTTCATCTCAACCAGCACCCGAACGCGTTTCCCTTCTTTGGTGGAAACACCTTGAGCAATTTTATTTTCAGGTTTCACCTCATGAGAGTCGGCCTGGACATCCGTGGGAGCCATATAAACCAAACTGGAAACAACGAGTGAAAGAGCGGTGACAAAAACCAACCATCGTTTCATATAAAAGCTCCTTTCTTTCATGTTTAAATAGAAAAAAATCCGGACAAGTGAACGACAATTCAATCGGGTGTGTATCGTATGAATCGATGCAATCCCTGGGAAGCGCGGTTCAGCCATCCCTTGATGAGTCCATCCCGAGGATAAGTGGACATCCACTCCTTCCTGTCGAACAATTTATAAAATATAACAGGATCACCTTTTTTTCTATCTCTTTTCCTGTTATTTATCTTACATTTTTGTCATAAAACGAAGATACCGCTTTCTTTCCCTTTTATTCCTTCTTTTTTCCATCGATTGATTCATCAAAAAAGCACCCCTTCAACCGGGGTGCTCTTTTCATATTGAATCGCGATCGATCGTTTGTTTCAATGAATGACCGTTAGTACTACAGTTACATTTATACTAAGAGTGTATAGGAGGGCTTGGGTTGGTCGGGGTGGCGGGCTGTCTTCGATCTCTTGCAAAAAGCGCAAAGGATCGCAGCCATCCCACCACCCTCCCTTCTCACATCTGCACCTGCTCTTATAAGCACAACTGTAGTATTTGACCGTGTCCATCCAAATTCGGTTTGCAAATGGATCCGTTGTCCAAACGCTCTTTCCATCCCCAGTGATCGGAGTATCCAGTTCCCGCAGCCGCTGGACGATGGGTTGGATCTCATCGGCGGGCACGACGATCGAGAAATGATGCAATCCGACCGTGTCCGTGGCGGCGGAGCGCCTTAAACAATAAGAAAGCCCGGAAGATATCAGATGATATCTTCCGGGCTTTTGTCGACTAAGTCCCTTTCGGTTCCATACCGACCCGGATTTCTCCTTGGATGGTGCACTCCTTAACAAGCTTGCCACGTTTCTTGTTTAAAGAGCCTTTACTTCCTGGGCGAGATTTTTCAGGGAATCCTGGGCATCACCGAACAACAGCATCGTCTTATCCTTGTAAAACAAGGGGTTGTCCGCACCGGAGAAGCCCGGTTTGAGAGAACGTTTGAGCACCAGAACATGATCCGCCTCATCCACGTTCAGGATGGGCATGCCGTAAATGGGGCTGTCCGGCACATCCCGGGCGGAAGGATTCACCACATCGTTGGAACCGACCACGACCGCCACTTCCGTACGGGAAAATTCCGGGTTGATCTCCTCCAGGTCGTTCAGTTTGTCATAGGAGACATTGGCTTCCGCCAACAAGACGTTCATATGACCGGGCATCCTCCCCGCCACCGGATGGATGGCATAGCGTATCTTGGCCCCGCGCTGTTCCAGGAGATCCGCCAGCTCCCGCAGTTGATGCTGAGCCTGAGAGACGGCCAGTCCGTATCCGGGGACAAAAATGACCGAGCGGGCATAGCCCAAAATGATGGCCGCTTCATCAACGGTCGCTTCCCGGATCGTCCCGCCTGCACTTCCGGTATCGGTAGAATTTCCGGAACCTGTGCCGAAACCGCCGAAGACGACATTGACCAAGGAGCGGTTCATCGCCCGGCACATGATACTGGTTAGGATAATACCCGATGCGCCTACCAATGCACCGGCGATGATCAGGATATTGCTTCCGATGACGAAGCCAGCCGCCGCCCCTGCCAGACCGGAGTAGGAATTCAACAGTGAAACCACGATGGGCATATCCGCTCCACCGATAGGAAGCACCAGCAGAACACCCAGCAGCAGGGAAATGCCGGTGATCGCCAGCAAAATCTCCAACTCGGCGGCTCCACCCACCAGATAAGCCGAAAAAGCCAGCAACCCCAAAAAGATCAATAAATTCAGGGGGTGTTGCAAGGGATAACGAACCGGTGCAGTAGATACCCATTCCTGAAGTTTACCGAAAGCCACCAGGCTTCCGGATAAGGTGACCGCGCCGATCAACAGACTCAACACTACCGCAAGAGCGATGAATGCGGGAAGTTCAGCAGGACCCGCCAGCAGTCTGGAAAACTCCACCCACGCGATCAAGGCGGAGGCACCGCCCCCGAAGCCGTTGAACACGGCAACCATCTGCGGCATCGCCGTCATCTTCACCCAGTGGGCGACGGCTGCCCCCACGATGGATCCGATCACAAACCCCATGAGAATTGTCCCAAAGGAGAGGATTTGCTGATCCAACAGCGTCACCACGACAGCGAGGAGCATTCCCGTCGCCGCTAAAGCGTTGCCGCGACGGGCCGTTTTCGGCGATGAGAGCAGTTTTAAGCCGAAAATAAACAGTGCGGAAGCGATCAAATACGAAAGATTAGTAACTATGTCCCAATTCATCGTCCAACCTTCGCCTCCCTGTCATCATTTCAAGATTTTTTCCTGAACATCCGCAGCATTCGATCCGTCACCAGAAAACCGCCCACCACATTGATCGTAGCCAGGATGACAGCCAACAGGCCCAACGTTGTCTGAAGCGTTCCCTCCGCCTGCCCCGCAACCAGTATGGCACCAATGATGGCGATTCCGGAGATGGCATTGGATCCGGACATCAACGGCGTGTGTAACGTCGGAGGCACTTTGGTGATCACTTCAAAACCGACAAACATGGCCAAAACAAAAATATACAGTCCGAAGACCGGAATCTCGGTCATTTGCAATTCTCCCCTTTCCTTTGTCAGGTTGCCGCCTGATCCCGGAACTGTTCCTTAATCCGGGAGTGGACAATTTCCCCTTCGCGGGTGATGCAGGTGGCATCTAGGATTTCGTCCTCATAATCGGGGGACCATTGATTGTCTTGTACCATCAGCCCCAACAACTTGCTGATGTTGCGGGAGTACATCTCGGAGGCATGTACCGGAACGGTGGCCGGCAAGTTGGTCAGCCCAATCAGGGAGACGCCTTTATCCGTTTGTACGATCTCCCCCGGTTCCGTCAACTCGCAGTTCCCTCCCGTTTCCGCAGCGAGATCGACCAGCACGGCTCCCTGTTTCATGTCGCCAACCATCTCTTTGGTTACCAGCAGCGGGGCCGGTCTGCCTGGAATCAGGGCTGTGGTGATGACGATGTCCGATTCCTGCACATGCCGGTGAATCACCTGACGGTTTCGCTCTTGCTGGTCACCGGACAATTCCCGTGCATATCCTCCTTCTGCCTCGGCATCCTCCTGCAAGTGTTCATCGATAAATTCCGCACCGAGGCTTTCCACCTGTTCTTTGGCTGCAGCCCGTACATCAAAACCCTTCACGACAGCTCCTAACCGGCGTGCTGTGGCAATCGCCTGCAAACCGGCAACACCCGCCCCCAGCACCAACACCTTGGCGGGAATGATCGATCCGGCCGCCGTTACCATCATCGGCATCATTCGACCTAACCGGTTGGCTGCCATCAACACCGCTTTATAACCTGCTACCGTACTCTGTGAGGATAATGCATCCATCTCCTGACTCCGCGTGATGCGGGGCACCATATCCATACTGAAGCTGGTCAGCTTACAGTCTGCCAATCGGGATACCAGGGACGGATTGCGCAACGGATCCAACAGAGCGATCAGGACCGCTCCCTGCCGCATCATCTCTGACTCATGCCCCGACGCCTCTGTCTCCGTCGGCTTCTGTACTTTCAGGATCACATCGGCTACCCCGTATAAGTCGGATGCATTCGGCACCACAGTAGCCCCTGCTTTCTCATAGTCCCCGTCCGTGTAATCGGCACCCAGTCCGGCACCGCTCTCAACGAAAACCTCCATTCCGGATCGGGTCAGCCGTTCGGCGTCTCGGGGAACCAGTGCCACACGGTTTTCATCGTGTGTAATCTCTTTGGGAACCGCAATTTTCAGTGTCAACGCTCCCCCACCTCCGATTGAATCGTTTTTTTGTTCACCCACCGGTCATCACCATACATCTTCTCCGAAAGTTAGTCTATAGTATAACAGATTGAATCTATTATACAACAGATTATTTCCCCTCCGGTCGATATCCGCCTTATGGGCTGTCCAATCCCCCAACCGTACCGACAAAAATAAAATGAGCGAAGAACAAGGTTCCCCGCTCATTCTATCAGATAGACCAGTGGCCGTTCTTCCAGAGGATGGTTGCCCTTATCAAAAAATTGGAATCACACAAACCTTCTGGTTTCTATTTCACATGAATCTTCATATCCAGTTCAGAGGCTTCCCCCAGAGATGGAGGAATCGAAATCACTTTTACAGGAGAAGTCAGAACCGGTAAAACAACCTCATCGTCGGAAGGCGGGATCTCAGTGGCCCATACCAGGATATGATCCCCATCTTGAACCACTCGGTTCACCATAATTTCGTATCCGGTTGATGGACGGAGACCGAGAGAGAGAATGATATAGGTTCGATCTTCCTTCGGGACCACTTCGATTCCACTGTATGGTTGGAATCGCATCTCTTCCATTTGGTTGTAAACATCATCCGGCAGAGAATCAAGGGATTCTACTACAAAAGGAACTTCCGACTGGTTCGAAATTTCCGCATGGGCCATCGTTGTGGTGGAAAGGAACAGTACGACCGCCAACAGACTACAAAAAAACAGTTGAAAAGCAGAAATTTGACGTTTCATGATCTCTCCCCTTTAATGTCTTTATTTTACAAGTCTATTGTATTTTGGATTTTCATAAAAGGCAATAGGGTTTTTGTTAATTTTTTGTTTTTTTAAACCAATTTTTAAATATATCAAAAAATTCATTTTCGTGAGACAGTGGATATACCGATGAAAAACCAATGATTCTCTTGTTATTCACACAAAAAACAGGGGGTCATGTTGAAATATGACCCCCTGTTTCATTAACCTGCTTTTTGTAGTTCTACTGGTTTGATACCAACCTTTGTCGTTATTTTCACTGACTGACTTCTCGTCTCCCCCCTTTGATTTTTGGCTACGATGTAATACGTATAGTCACTCTCCGGGTCCAAGTTTTCATCCGTAACGGTCGAACCGGTAAAGGTTTTGACCAATTGATTGTCCCGGTACAGTTCATATTCCTGGGCGTCAAGAGCGGAAACTTGAAAATGAACATGGGTGGAATCGGCGGAAGAGACAGACACCTTCACGCCTTGAGGAGGATACTGGCGGCTGTAGGGGCTGGCTACAAAGCCGAAACCATTGCTCATCTCCATCAAGGTATCATAGTGCATATAGGCGTACCCATGATCACCAAAGCGGTCACCCCAGCTGTTCCGCATGATAAACCATTTCTTTTCTTCATCATATCCGACCACAACCAACGCATGTCCACCCCGGGACTTCTTTTCTTTCACAGGGGGCACAATACCCGATGGAGGGGTGGCGTCGAAGTTGGGATACACCTGAATCCCCACCATGACAGGGTCTCCGTTCGCCAGTGCTTGTTTGATCTGTTCCACCATATTGGATCGCCAGATGACCTGGTAATTTCGAAGCTTGTAGGGGACAGCATTTTTATTCTGCAGAGTGGTCAAAGGTTCATCAAATTGCTGAGTATTTTCAGGATTCAGATCATACGGCCGTTCGGTTTCCGGTGTTACGCCTCTCCGTTCCATCACACGAAATGCCGCATCCAGTGTCATCCCGTCCTGCGGTCCCCTGGGATGGTAGATATAGAGCGGAGAAAGATAGGTGATCTCGCTTCCTCGCGCTCGGGTATCTCTCCCAATATAGTATTCTCTTAACCCTGCTGCTGCAAAAGGCACACACGTACCGAATCGCCCCTGGCTTCGAACAGCAGGAAAATATGGGCGAAGATCCACCTGTTCGGGAAGGAGTTTGCGATTCTTTCGGTCGAATGCACCTGATTTTTTCCATTCTTTCTCGGTTAGGTACCGTTGGGGGGCTTTGTATTCCTCTACATTTTTATTTGTTAGTCCATCGTTCAACCCCAGTCCATAGGTCGAAAAATCATCGGGGTCAAAGGGCTTTTCCCCCTTAGCGTCTACAGTAGCTGAACCATTGGGAATACTCATCGTCAATACGACTAAACAGCTGAGTAGAAACAGCAACCACTTTTTCACCTTGTACACTCATCCCCTTCTCCATCTTTTGAAATGGTCATACATGCGTCTGTCGACGTCCCGTATAAGTAGAAGATGTTCCGATATATAGGAACACCCTACTAATTAAGGAATAAAATTCATAGACAAGCCCACTATATTCCCAATATAAATATTTGTCAAATATTTTTTATTTTAATAATATTATTTCATACACTCAATAACATATCGAATAGCTGACAAGGATTCCTTCGTACATGGAAGCTGAAAGGGGGAGCCTCCGCGCAGGTGACAGCGCTTGAGATTTTGCAGTCGGATGGTCAAACCAAAAAAGGGGTTGTACGTCAGTACAGCGAGGCGGATCGATATCGAAACCCGACTGTCGCCGCAGACGCATTTATCATGCTGGCGATTTTTATGATGTTGGGCGGTCTTATCAAATTGTTTCGCGTTCCGTTTCAGGTCGAACATTGGCAGCAATATCAATACCCGATGTGGTCGATGACCGTTGTTGGGCTTGTTGAATTGATAATAGCAGCGGGATTCGTAGGCGCCTTCTGAAATCGCCGGCTCGCTGTAGGCTCTTCTGCGGTGTTGATCGTCCTGATGCTGGGTGCGATCTATACTCATTTATTTCAGCCGATCAATCCGCGGCAACCGCTATTCCTGCGTTCCTTTGCCTGATCATCGCTGTTTTTATCATAAGAAGAAGTATACGGGACCGCATTCTCCCGGATGTTCAGCAATAGGTGAAATGACTTAACCCGTGCGGCGTTTTTTTCCGATCCGGAAGATGAACAAGAAGTGTTCAGGGTATTCTTGCAGAGATGTGACCCCCGTTGCATAACCGGTTCATTTTTTTAAAACAATATGGATGACGGTTCGTCAAAGGAGGCACGATCATGTCTAACCAAAATGAACATCCGCGTCGCGCCAGAAATTCCCCCAACAATCGCAGTCATCCCTCGCATCTGGATCAATACGGGCGGGATGGCGACATCCCTAAAACAGAAGCGGAAGCGATGGATATGGCTTACAACGGAGCGCCTTCTCAAGAAGTGACAACAATTGAAGGCAGGCCGAGACGAATGGAGAAAGAAAAGAAACGATAAAGACAAAAAGGGAATGGAGAACATGAGCCCGCTTGTTCTCCATTTTTTTGTTTCCTGTGTTTGCTCTAGCACTACAGTTACATTTGTAAGAAGAGTGTATATCAACGTGGGTTGGTCGGGCTGGTGGGCTGTCTTCGATCTCTTGCAAAAAGCGCATAGCGAGACCGGGAACGAAGTGACCCAGGCGAGACTTGTGCTCTGTGAGTGCAAAGGATCGCAGCCATCCCACCACCCTCCCTTCTCACATCTGCGCCTGCTCTTATAAGTACAACTGTAGTACTAGGGCGTGTCTGATAAACCGATTGCGAGGAGGGAAGAATCGGCGTGACCGTCTTCAATCTCTTGCAAAAAACGCATAACGAGACCGGAGTGAAGCGACTAGGCGAGACTTGTGCTCTGTGAGTGCAAAGAATCACAGCCAGCTATACCGTCCTTACCATAACATCATAAAAACTTGAATGACCAGACACGCCCTAAAGCAGAATTTCTAGCATGCAAGGACCCTGTGCACTGTTTTTTAGCGCAAAAAAGACGAGGATTCAGCGCCTATATAGCGTCTGAATCCTCGTCTTTATAACAATTTTTGGTACCGAAGGTGGGACTCGAACCCACACTCCCGAAGGAACACGATTTTGAGTCGTGCGCGTCTGCCAATTCCGCCACTTCGGCTTGATATATCAACAAATGGATCCTGTAAAATGCCTGTTATGATCATGTTTTGTAACGATCAGAATCATATTGGGTTCGTCCGTGACAATAGCCATTTTATAACGCATGGAGCTTGATGTCAACAGGTAAAATAAAAAAAGCACGCAGCCCGACTGTTTAGCCCGTTCTGTTTTATGCAACGTTTTTGAAAAAAACCGATTCATTCTCTTATTCCCCTTGCACCGCAGGCACTTTATTTCGTATCATCGGAACATCCCCCTATCGAAAGGAGACCGGCATGCGAACAACGGATTTATGCGACCAATATAGCGAAGAGTTGGACATTTGCGAACCGATATTTACTTCATTTGGACGTAAACGCTCTTTTTCGGGACCCATCGCCACTGTCCGGGTATGGGAGGACAATGTTCTCGTTCGGCAAGCCTTAGAGACGGTGCCGGCAGGTACCGTTCTGGTGGTGGACGGCGGCGGTTCCCGTCGATGCGCCCTGATGGGAGATCGCTTGGCAGCGATCGGGGTAGAGCGAGGCCTGAGCGGGGTCATCATTTACGGTTGTGTCAGGGATAGCGCTGATCTGGCCACCATGGACCTGGGTATCCTCGCCCTCGCACCCATGCCTCTGAAAAGCATCAAAGAAGGAAAGGGAGAACGGGACATCCCCGTCCAGTTTGGAGGGACCACCTGGATACCCGGACACTACGTATACGCCGATGAAGACGGTGTGATCGTCGCCAAGCGTCCATTGACGTAAATCTCCAAAAAAAACAACAAACAAGGTCCGGGTGAGCCGTTCACTCGGGCCTTGTTTGTTGTTTCTTTTCAAACATTCGTTGGAGAATGTTGCCGTTTCATTATCACACAATCCGTCTTTGCATAAACCGTACCGTGGAATGCCATTTTAATATATACAAAATCGATAAGGAACGGGAATCGGGGGATTAATTTCATGGATCACCATCGCAGCAAATATTACGTTTCCATCCATTCAGGCGAAATCATGGGCGAGCTTTTACAAGACCCAGATGCTTCCTCATATGAATTTGAGATTGAGGCGTCCGAGGAAGAGGTGCAAAAACTGAACAACCTGATCGGCAATAGTTCCGTTGAAGACATGGAAACGTTTTGGGATGCCCATATCCCATACCTGTCCCCCGACGAAAACCGGGAAAATGAAGGATATGACCGGACCTTGCGTCAACTGTATGAAATGGTGTATCAGTTGGGTACACCAAAGACCAAGCGAGAAATGGAAGCACTGGGACTGCTGGACAGGGACGGCAATATCGAAAGGGAATAAAGAATAAGGGACAGCTTCGCCGTCCCCTTCGTTATCGCATCTGTTCGATCCGGTCCCGAATGGTTTGTTGCGGCAGAATCACTTGCAGGAAGCTGCCTTCTCCCACAATCGCTTTATCGTGCTCCGCCCGGACATGGCAAAGGACCTGACTGGATGTCACCCGCACCGCCTCCGCGATAAAGGTGACTGTTTTTCCCACCGGAGCAGGGGCCAGGTGACGAACAGAGATGGAGCCACCTACGCCCTCCTCCCCCTCTTCCAGGAACGGGAGGATGATTTTGCGCCCCACCCACTCCATGTAATACACCATGGTAACAGTGGATAACGTGGGATGCACTTCTTCCCCGCCAAAAGACGCCGTCATCTCGGGGGTGACGGTGATTTGCATCGCTTCCCGGTGGCCCTGGCATAAGCCCTCCTTCATCGGTCCATCCTCACACACCAAAGGGATTGAGGGGTTTGGGGCCGATGTACGCATTGACGCTCTTGGTCTCAGTGTACAAATCCAGCGTCTCCAAACATAACTCCCGGCCGAATCCGGACTGTTTGTACCCGCCGAAGGGAAGTCCCGGCATGGCGGAGAAGGGGTTGTTCACCATGACGGTGCCCGCCTTGATCTGGGCCGCCACCCGATTGGCCCGCCCAAAGTCACGCGTCCATACCGCGGCTGCCAACCCGTAGATAGAATCGTTTGCCTGACGGATCACTTCTTTTTCATCGTTAAATTTCATGATCACCACGACCGGACCAAAGATCTCTTCCTGAGCCACCCGCATATCGTTAGTCACATCGACGATCACTGTCGGCTGATACCAGTAGCCGTCGGTGAAAGCCTCTCCCTCCGGGCGACCGCCGCCGTAGAGCACCCGGGCCCCTTCTTTCTCCGCCAGTTTCACATAGGAGTCGATCACATCCCATTGGCTTTGAGAGATCACGGCTCCTACATGGGTCTCTTTGCTGAAGGTGTCCCCCAGTTTCAGTTTTTTTGTTTTTTCCACAAATCGCTCGACGAATGTTTCATAGATGGATTCATGGACAAACAGGCGGGAGCGGGCCTCGCAGGACATTCCCGTATTGTAGTAGATGCCGAAAACGGAACCATCGACAGCGGCATCCAGATCTGCATCCTCAAACACCATGCTGGGTGATTTTCCGCCCAATTCCAGCGTCACCCGTTTCAAGGTTTCAGAAGCGGTCTTCATAATGTCTTTACCGGTACCGGTCTCCCCTGTGAAGGCTACCTTGTCCACTCCGGGGTGTTCCACCAGATACGCACCGATGGTGGAACCACTGCCGGTCACCACATTGAGGACGCCTGGCGGCAGACCCGCTTCCTGTCCGATTTCCACCAATGCATAAGTGGTAAGCGGTGTTAAGCTGGCCGGCTTCAACACGATGGTGCAACCGGCGGCCAGGGCGGGGGCGATCTTCCAAGCCGCCATCATCAGCGGATAGTTCCACGGGATAATCTGGGCACAAACCCCTACCGGCTCTTTACGGGTATAATTGAGAAACCCATTGGGAACCGGCTTGGTATCCCCAGACAAGGTATGGATCGATCCTGCGTAAAACTCGAAATCTTCAATCGCCTGGTGCACTTGTCCCTGAGCGGCGGAATAAGCTTTACCGCTGTTGAGTACTTCCAATTTCACCAGATCCGCAAACCGTTCCCGCATCAGACCCGCCATCTTGTTCAGGATCTGTCCGCGGCGGGAGGCCGGCCATTTGGCCCACTTGCTCTTTTCCAGTGCGTTGCGAGCGGCTTCCACCGCACGGTCCACGTCTTCCTTGGAAGCGGCGGCCACTTGCGCAACCGTCTCCCCGGTTGCCGGGTTGTAGGTTTCAAACCATTCTCCATCAGACCCCTGCACATGCTCTCCATTGATAAAAAGGGGATACTTCTCCTTATAGTAGACACCGATTGTTTGCTTTTCCAGCTGGGTTCCCATGATCCCTCTCCTCTCCTCTATCTCGATTGGACGTTTTCCACCAAGGTGGCGATTCCCTGACCGACACCGATACACATCGCAGCCACTCCGTAACGGCCTCCGCGTCGCTTCAACTCATGGACCAACGTCGTCAAGATTCGGGCGCCGCTGGCGCCCAGGGGATGGCCCAAGGCGATGGCACCGCCGTGGACATTCACCCGCTCGGGGTTCAAACCGAGTTCCGTGATGCAGGCCAGCGCCTGGGCGGCAAAGGCTTCGTTTAATTCCACCAGATCCAGGTCGCTCACAGTCAGCCCGGTCCGTTGCAGCAGCTTTCGTACGGCGAAAATGGGCCCCAATCCCATCCGTTGGGGATCACATCCGGCCACGGCAAATCCCCGCACCACAGCCAGCGGCTTTAGACTCAACCGCTCCGCCGTCTCCCCTTCTGCCAACAACAGCGCAGCGGCACCGTCGTTGATGCCGGAGCTGTTGCCCGCGGTAACGGTTCCCCCCTCCCGGAAGGCCGGTTGCAACGAAGCCAACTTCTCCAAAGTGGTTTCCGGCCGGAGGTGCTCATCCCGGTCCATGAAGACGGGTTCCCCTCGGCGCTGCAGTACGTAGACGGGAACCACTTCGTCGGTAAACACGCCCCGCTCCCATGCCGCTTTCGCCCGCCGCTGACTTTCCAAGGCGAAGGCATCCTGCTCTTCCCGGGAGATACGGCAGTCTTGAGCCACGTTTTCGGCAGTTTCCCCCATGGAGATGGGCTCGTATCGCTCAGCCAGCCGCGGATTGACGAAGCGCCACCCCAAGGTGGTGTCCACCAGTTCGCGATTTCCCCTGGGAAGCGATTCCTCCGGTTTCAGCATCACCAAGGGAGCCCGCGACATGCTTTCCACTCCGCCGGCAATGGCGATCTCCCCATTTCCCATCAGCAGGGCCGCCGTCGCCTGGTTGACCGCTTCCAATCCGGAGCCGCACAGCCGGTTCACCGTCACCCCTGCTGTCGATTCCGGCAGTTCCGCCAACAAAGCTGACATGCGGGCCACATTGCGGTTATCCTCCCCCGCTTGGTTGGCGCAGCCCAACACCACATCCTCCACCTGCTCCGATGAAACGGAAGGATTCCGTTCCAACAAAGCCCGGATTACCGTCGCTCCCAGATCATCCGGTCGCACCGCCGCCAACCTTCCCCGGTGTCGTCCGATCGGGGTGCGTACCGCGTCGACAATCACCGTTTTTCGCATGGACTCTCCCCCCCTTCATTCATAGTGGTGAAACCCCCGGCCGGAGCGAACTCCAAAGCGGCCGGCCCACACCATCTTGCGAATCAGGGGAGCCGGGCGATAGCGGTCCTCACCAAAAGCTTGCTGAAGTCCCTCCAGGATGGCGGCGATCTGGTCCACCCCGACGCGGTCCGCCCACTCCAACGGGCCGCGGGGATGGTTGGTTCCCTGTTTCATCCCTGTATCGATATCCGCAGCGGTGGCTCCGCCTTCCCCCAGCAGATGCGCCGCCTCATTTACCATCAGGGAGAGAATGCGAGGAAAAACGAGACCCGGCTCATCACCGACAATCTCCACCCGTTTTCCCCAGTTCTCCCACAAGCGCACCTGTCCTTCCCATGCCGTTTCATCCTGCGCCTGCAGGGGACGGCTCACCTCGACGATATCCCCTTCCGCCAGCTCCAGCGGCGAAAAACCCGCCACGCGTTCCGGTTTTTTCAGCCAGGCAGCAGTCCGGGTCGCCCAGGTGTCCAGACAGGAGGTAAAGATGGGGATATCCGGCCGTACCCGAGACTCCGCATGGGCAAGCAAGGCGTGCTTGCGATCCCCGTTTTCCCCCGAAAAGCTCACATCGATGACCGCATCCACCGCTTCCCCATTCGGAGTATTTCCTTCCCAGACGGAGACGCCGCGTTTCCTCAGAACCATCCCCGCCGTCTCCGCCAAAGGGCCTTCCCCCAGCAACCAGACATTATGACTCATGGGTAAAGTGCCCCCTTTTCACCTTGCGGCCGAGAGAACCGCTTTCCACCATCTTGCGCTGTCCCGGATGCGGGCGAAAGCGGGGATCGTGATAGAAACCTTCATAAACCGCTTCCGATGCCGCTAGGTTGATGTCGATGCCGATCAGGTCCTGCAGTTCAAAGGGACCCATAGGAAAACCGGCGGACCGCAGGATCCGATCCACCTGGGCTTTATCGGCCACACCGGTGGAGACGAGGCGGTACGGCTCGGTGTGAAAGGGGCGAGCCACCCGATTGACCAGAAATCCGGGCGTGTCCGCCACCTGTATCGGGGTTTTTCCCAAACGGCGAAGCCACTCCACGGCACGATTCGCCGCCGCCGGATCGGTCCGTTCCCCGCTTACCACTTCCACCAGCGGCATGACCGGAGCCGGATTAAAAAAGTGGAGTCCGAGAAAGCGTTCCGGATTTTGCAGCACGGATGCAATTGCCGTCACCGACAGAGAAGAGGTGTTGGTGGCCAGCACCGCTTCCCGGCCCACTACCTGTTCCACATCCTGAAACAGGGCTTGTTTGACGGACAGTCGTTCCACCACCGCCTCGATCACCCACTCCACCGGCGCGAGACAATCCAGATCGGTGGCGGGATGAATCCGGGAGAGAATCGTATCCACATCCGACGATGCCATCCGCCCCCTGTCCACTTGTCGTTGCAATTGTCGGCGGATGACGTCCAGCCCTTTTTCCAGCGGTTCCTCGTCGATGTCCCGGAGTGTCACCTCCACCCCTTTGGCGGCTAAAAACTGGGCGATTCCGGCACCCATCGTGCCGGCGCCCAGCACTGCCGCCCGTTCCATCGGTTTCATCCGTGGATCTCGGCCACTTGCGCCACTTCCCCGATCATCATGGTGACCAGCGGACCGGCAAAACCCATCAGATCTTTGGCAGAAGCACGTCCTTCCGGCGAATTCATGGCCGCTTGCAAACTTTCTTCATTCTCAAAATACATGGCCGCTTCCAGGTAGTACTTTGCCTCTCCCCCCGTCGGAGCTCCTTTCATCCGGGTCACTTCCAGCTTTTTCAACCCCGGCATCTTTTCCACCAAGGGAGTGTGCACCTCTTGATAGTGCTTGTCAAAAGCGGCGGGATCTTCCGGATGACGGTACAACGCGATCAGTTTTACCATGACGCATCGTTCCTTTCTTGGGTTATGGATGAGGATTCGGATGAATCGACTGAGTTGGTACCCCCTCCTCGAAAAAACGGTCTATACAAAGTTAGAAGGGATACTAGTGACGACGATCCACCAGCCGGACCGCTTTCCCCTCACTGCGGGGCAAGGTGCGGGGGGATTTTAGCGCCACCTCTGCCGAAATACCCAAGGCCTCTTTCAGGCGCCCTTGGATCCGGTCATGAAGGCGACGGCTATTTTCCTGGAGGGGATCGAACATTCCGCCTTGCCGGTCCAGCCAGTCCGGAGAGACTTCCACCTCCAGGGTTAGTCCATCCATCGCTCCTGTGCGGGTAAGCACCACCTGGTAATGGGGAGAGAGCTCCTCCACCTGTACCACCACACTTTCCACCTCTGACGGGAATATGTTCACCCCGCGAATAATGAGCATGTCGTCCAATCTGCCCTTGATACGGGACATCCGCGCATGGGTACGACCGCAACGGCACCGCTCCCGGGTGAGGGGGGCGATGTCCCCCGTCCGGTAACGCAAGACAGGGAACGCTTCCTTCGTGAGGGACGTGAAAACCAATTCCCCTGCCTCCCCTTCCGGCAGGGACTCTCCGGTTTCCGGATCCACCACCTCCGCCAGAAAATGGTCTTCTGCGATATGCAGCCCGTCTTTTCCCTCGCGGCATTCCATCGACACCCCTGGTCCAATCACCTCAGACAATCCATAGATGTCCAGCGCATCGATTCCCCACATCTCCTCCAAGGCGGTCCGCATGGCTTCGGACCAGGGCTCCGCCCCGAATATCCCATAGGAGAGCTTCATCTTCCGCGGATCATGCCCCGACTCGATCATCGCCTCTCCCAGGCTTAAGATGAAAGAAGGAGTGCCGGCGATTCCCCGAGGTTGAAAATCCCGGATCAGGGTGATCTGGCGGCTGCGGTTGCCTCCAGAGACCGGGATCACTGTCATTCCCAGGCGTTGGGCTCCCTCATGCATGCCGAGCCCCCCTGTAAACAAGCCGTACCCGTATGCATTGTGAAAAACATCCCCCGGTCGGCCGCCGGCGGTAACGATCGCCCGGGCACACACCTCCGCCCAGCGTTCCAAATCTCCCTTCGTATAGCCCACCACTGTCGGTTTCCCTCTGGTCCCGGAGGAAGCATGAATCCGCGCCACCTCCTCCTGCTCCACGGCAAACAGGCCAAAGGGATACTGTTCCCTCAGGTCCGCCTTGGTGGTAAAAGGCAACCGACGTACATCGTCCACATGCTGGATCGAATCCGGTTTCACCCCTGCTCGGTCTAGCTGCTGTCGGTAAAATGGAACCAGATGGTACACCCGTTCCACTGTTTTTTTTAATCGTTCTCCCTGCAGCGCTTCCAGCCGGGTCCGATCCAGGGTTTCCAGGTCTCGTTGAAACAAAGTGGATCCCTCCCTGCACATTCCTCCTCTTTTTTCAAACCGGTTTCATGCCTTCAAACGGCTGATGACAGCGCTTACAATAAAAAATAGCTCGGCATGCCGTCGGTCCGAACAAGTTGTGTACTTCCCCTCCTCCCGCCCCGCAGAAGGGACAGTCCGGCGCCACTTCCAGACAGGACGGGGGCGGAGCAATCCCAAACTCCTGCAGCTTGCGCCGTCCTTGGGGCGTAATGCGGTCGCTGGTCCACGGCGGATCCATGACATAAGCGACTTCCACCCCTTCCACGCCCTCCAAGTCTGTCAATTGTCCCCTTACCGAATCGGCAATCAGGTCCAGAGCGGGGCAACCGACAAAAGTGGGTGTGAGAGACACACGAACCCGTCCGCCTCCTTCCTCTTCGACGGCATTGACCATTCCCAGCTCGACGATGCTGACCGACGGGATCTCGGGATCCTTCACATTCTCCAGCGCCAACCATAGCCGTTTCATTCCCGTTGTCGTCATCATGGGGTCTCCTCCTTTACCAACGGGCGGCGGGATCCGTCTCCTTCACCTCGGACATGGTGCGGATTAACGCCACCAAGTCACCGGTATGTTCCCCCTGACGACCGTCAGCCCCCTCGATGCGCCACTCGCCGGGCCACGGCAAGCCATTCTCCAGAAAAGCGGGACGGATCCGCTCTTCCCACCGGCGGCGCATCTCCTCCGATCCCCAAGGGAGAATCCCCAGACGAACCATCTCCGCTTCCCGATGCCCGAGTGAAAAGAGATCTCCCATTCGGGGCCACCAATGGCGGACAGCCCGTTCCATCCGTTCCCGTGCTTCCCCACCCGCCGACAGCAGACGGGTAAACCATAGATGCAGATGCATCTGATGGTAGCGCTCCTCCCGACGAATTTTAGCCGCTCCCTGGGCTAGCGGAACATATCCCGATTGTTCCGCTGCCTCGATCCGCACCGCGTCAAAAGTGTCATACAGGAAATGGCGCGTGATGGTCATCGCCCAATCGCCGTTGGGACCCTCCACCAGGATCGCATTTTTCCGTTCCGATGCCGGACGGAGAAACGCCAGATCATCCGGCTCCGCTTCTCCCAGCTCATGTAACCGTTCGTAAAAGAAGACCGCATGGCCCACCTCGTCCTGGGCGATGGAGCTGAATGCCACATCCTCCTCAATGTCCGGGGCCAGCCCCAGCCACTCGGAATCGCGGTGACCGAGGCACAGTTCATCATCAGCCAACTGTGTCAATAGTTCCACCAGTGCCAGACGATAATGAGAATCCGCTTGGGCTTGTTCCGCCGATTCTACCTTCACCCTTCCCCCTCCTTCCGTTCCCGGCCTCGGTCACCATGCAGGTCTTGCACGATTTCCTCCAGTTTAATGGCCCGCTCCCGGTACATTTTCCACAAGCGGCCGTTTTCCGCGTATCCGCCCACCTCCCGGTACTTCCGGTCCATTTCCCTGGCAAAGAAGTCCGAATCCTCATAGGGGGTGGAGTAGACATGGTTACGGGGCACGATCCAAAGGTTGACCGCCGGATCGCGCCGAAGGAAATTCTCCCGTGCCGTGTGCAAGGCCACATCCGGAGAAGGTGCCACCACACTTCCCACATGGATATGAGAGTCGGCATGGGTTTTCTGGACAAACACTTCAAATACGTCATATTCCAGCGGTTTCTTCGTTTCTGTCATATCC
This sequence comes from Desmospora profundinema, assembly GCF_031454155.1. Lineage (GTDB taxonomy): Bacteria > Bacillota > Bacilli > Thermoactinomycetales > DSM-45169 > Desmospora > Desmospora profundinema. The sequence continues at coordinate 85,510 of NZ_JAVDQG010000006.1, read as the reverse complement.
GGCACCAGGCTCCCCCTTTCCTTAGACCGCCAGCGATTTTCGGCCCGCGCGAACCATCGCTTCCCGCACCCACTGCTGCTCTTCATGGGCAAAACGGCGCAAGGCCACCCGCTCCTGCGATTGGGGTCCGTCGTTGTTTTGAACGATATGACCCCACTTTTTCCAATCCGGCGGGGTGAAGTGCCACTTTCCTTCCGCTTCGTCGTACCGCAGATCCGGATCGGGGATTGTCAGACCCAGTGACCAAATGCGGGGAACATATTTTTGGAAGAACTGTTGGCGCAACTCTTCGTTGGTTTTCGTCCGGATTTTGTACTGGATCATGCGTTGGGCGGATGACGTCACCTCCACCGGCCCAAAGAAGAACAACAACGACTCCCACCAGCGATTCACCGCATCCTGCAGCATCGCCCGCTGTTCATCGGTTCCGCCCGCCAATGCCAGGATGATGTTCTCCCCGTGTTGCATATGGAAGCTCTCTTCCGCACAAATCCGTTTTAAGACCCGGGCATAGGGGCCGTAAGAGGTATGGAGCAGCGCCGCTTGGTTGATAATCGCCGCCCCATCCACCAGCCAGCCGATTACGCCGGCATCCGCCCAAGTGGGGGCAGGCATGTGAAAGACGTTATGGAATTTGACCCGCCCCCGGATCACATCCGTCACCAGATCCTCCCGCGTTTTACCCAAAGGAGCGGCCAAATCTTCGGCCACACGCAAGAGCAGCTGCCCATGACCCATCTCGTCCTGCACCTTGGCCATAATCGCCAGTTTCCGCTTCAGTGTCGGTGCTTTGGGAACCCACTCTTTTTCCGGCAGCGCCCCCATGATCTCACTGATTGCGTGCATGTGGATCAATTTGAGGAGCAGCTTGCGATACTCGTCGGGCATCCAATCCGTCGCCTCGATCTTCTCCCCCCGCTCCAATCGTTCCATAAACCGGGCGTGGCGTTCCGCATCCGTCATTTTCCTTCGCTCCTCTCTCCGGTGACCAATCCATCCAACAACAGACGGGCAAACCGCTCCGCCACTTGTTCCGCCGACCACTCCCCGTCCGGGGCGTACCACTGATAGACACCGTTGGCCGCAGACAGGATCAGCAGGCGGGCCGACTTTTCATCCACCATCTGAAACCGTCCCTGCCGACGTCCTTCTGCCAGCAGCCGTGCCCACATCCCTTCGTATTCGTCCCGTTTCGCCTGGATAACGGCCCGACGCTCGTCTGAAAGCGCTTTCCATTCATGAAAAAAAACCGTTGCCGCCTCCAGGTTATCGGCGATCACTCGCATATGTACCGCCAGCGCACGCCGCACTTTTTCCTCAGGCGGGGCATCACTGTCCACAATCGGCGCCAGACTGGACAGAAACCGTTCCGCCCCGCGGTCGGTGATCTCAAACAACAGATCTTCCTTGGACTGGATATGGGCATACAAACTGCCGGATAACATCCCGCTGGCTTCAGAGATGTCCCGGATGGTCGTAGCGTGATACCCCTTGGTGCGGAACAGCCGGCTGGCCTGCTCCAAAATTTTCTCTTTTCGTCCGGTTCGGGGCATGGCTCTCTCCTCTGTATCTATCTTTAACAAGCGCTTGCTTGTTTTAATTGTATCGGACTTTCTCAACCATTGTCAATCCTCTGACAACAATCGTTCTATAAAAAAGCAGGAACCTTTGTCCATACGGTTCGTGCTATTCATATCTCCCCATCGGAGGTGATGACTTCCCGTGACGGCCATTTTATTGGTAGTCTGCTTTGGTCTGGTTATTCTCCTGTTTGTCGCTGTAACCGATAAGAAGAAAGAAGGAAAACACCACGTCTCTTCCTCACCGGCCGATACCCATTCCGGAAGCATGGGACACTCCAATTCCTGCGGGGATTCCGGTTCCAGCGGCTGGTTCGGCGGGGGTGGCGATCACTCCTGCGGCGGCGGAGACAGCGGAGGCGGAGGAGGAGAGTAACCCCTTTTTCAAATGCGAAAGACACCCTCGGATCCTCTTATCCAAGGGTGTCTCTTTTTTTACTCCGTATACGTTAACGATGCCGCCCCAAAGTTCTCCGCAAACCGTTTACACCAGATGGAGACAGTAGGAAAGCTGTTTAGATCCACATCTTCGGGAATCTCGTAGTTTTGATCCCCCTTGTTGCCTTTCAGTTTTCCCAGATAAACTAGTTCCGCATTTTTTACGGTCTCATTGTCCGCGGCATTTAGTTGATCGACCAACACCACATGCACATCGGGACCGTTGGAGGTTTCAAAGTCGGTCAGACGCAACGTGCGGCTCCCGTCTTCCAACTCATAGATGCTCGCTTTTCCTTCGGCGCTCTTGGCCACATCATAAAACTCTCCTTGCGCCAGCAAACGCGGCTTCTCCTCGTCTTCATCCCGATTGTCCGCACCCAGGGTCACATCCGGAAAATCCTCGTTCACCCGCTCATCGATGAATGCCTTCTCCGGCCTGAACAGATACCAGGCTCCCGCCAGCAGGACTACCACCAGTCCTATGATCCACCATCGCTTGTTCATGTTGCTCCTCCCTTATGGTTGTGTGGATATTTTACACCTGTGATTCCACACGGTCTATATCGAAAATGGATGGATTATACAAGCGGATGTCTTGGAATATCGTTACGGGCCTGTCTGCCGCACGGGAACCCGGTTGGAACCATCACGGGACTTTGCACCGCAAGACTGCCGGACAATCAGTTCCGGTTCCACCAGGATCGAACAGGAATCGGTTCGTTTATCCATCAGGTCCCGGAGCATATAGGCGGCCAATTTGCCGATTTTCTCTTTATCTTGTTTCACCGTGGACAGAGGTGGATCCACCAGTCGCGCCGCATCGATGTCATCACAGCCGACCACGGCGATATCTTCCGGAATGCGCAATCCCTCTTCCTTGATCGCCCGGATCGCCCCGAGGGCCATTAAATCGGATGCCGCAAACAACGCTTGGGGGACCTCCCCATGCGACAGCAGTTTTTTCATCGCCTCATAGCCGCTCTCTTCAAAATAATCGCCATGGACCACCCATTCTTCACGGAAAGGAATGCCGAATTTTTGCATGGCCCGTTCCAGGCCTTCCGTCCGCAGATTGGAAACCACGGATTTAGGATTTCCGGCAATATACGCGATCTCCCGACAACCCAGAAGATAAAAATGTTCCACCACTTTGGCGGAAACTTGATAGTTATCCGTGGTGACATACCCCGAAGTCTTTCCGGACAGTGGAAGGTCCACGCCGATACAGGGGATTTCACTGTGGTCCAATTCATCGATGGAAGCTTCGATGTCGTCCCCATTGATAATGATACAGCCATCTATCTGATAGTGTCGGCAACGGGATAAATAATCCCCCTTAGACGACGCAAACTTTTCATTGGAGAAAAACAACAGGTCATAACCGAATTCGCCGATGTTTTTTTTGAACGCGTTTATGACATCCACAAAGAAAGGGTGGTTGAAATCCGCGTTGATCTTGCCGGCGTAGATGACCCCGATAATGTTCGATTTTTTGGTCGCCAACGCCTTCGCCGAATAGGAAGGACGGTACCCCGTCTTTTCCATCACCTCCAACACCGCTTTTTTGGTGTCTTCGCCGATGTCATGGTAATTGTTTAATATTTTTGACACGGTGGAGGGCGAAACGCCGGCCATTTTTGCAATGTCTTTGATCGTGTATTTCATGGCAGGTCCTTCCCTTGCGATCATTTGGTGGTCAGGATTTTACCGATCCTTCCGTCAAGCTGGAAATAAACAGCTTGTTGAAGGCGAGGAACACCACAATCAGCGGGACCGTCGCCCAGAATGTTCCCGATACTATCATACCATAGTCTTTGACATAAGCATCATAGAGGGTGCGAATCGCAACCTGGATCGTCTGCGCAGACGGATCTTTCAACACGGTCAGGGGCCAGAGAAAATCGTTCCACGCCCCCATGAACGCGATAATTCCCAATGTGGCAAAAGCGGGCAGTGTCGAAGGGACGACGATGTTCCAATAGATCCGAAAATTGGAGCACCCATCGATCTTGGCCGCTTCGATCATCTCATCGGGAATGGTCTCCTTGATATACTGCCTCATCCAAAAAATCCCGAAAGCGTGGATCAAACCGGGTACGATCACCGCCTTTAATTCATTGATCCAGCCCAGTTGAGTCATGATGTAGTATTGGGGGATGAGGCCCAATTGCGGGGGAATCATCATCGTCATCAGGATGAAGAAAAACAGAAACCGTTTCCCCGGAAAATGCAATTTGGCGAAAGCAAAACCCGCCAACGAACAGAAAAACAACACCCCGACCGTGATGGATAGGGAAACAATCAGGGAGTTCAGCATCGCTTGAAAAAAATCGATGTTGACCAACACGTTCATAAAATTGGAGATTAACTCTTTACCCGGCAACAGGGCGGGCGGAACCTGATTGAAAACGTGATTGGGCTGAGTGGACATGATAAACATCCAGTAGAACGGAAACAACGACAAGACAGCGCCGACGGACAACACCAGATAAAGACCGGTCTTCAACCCGATACGAGTGGCCGCTTTCATCACAATCCCCCTCCTTTGCCGATCCGGTTGGCAAGCAAAACATTCAGGACTGAAAAAGCCGCGATAATGATAAACAGGACTACAGCGGTGGCGGATGCCGTGCCAAAGGCAAATTGATTAAAAGCATCCCGGTAGAGATAGAGCACCACCGTCATCCCTTCTTCCCGGAGGTTTCTGCCCATGAAGACAAGCGGCTCCGTAAAAAGTTGCAAGGATCCGATCGTAGACAAAAACACGGTGAAAATCACCACGGGCTTCAGCATCGGGAGGGTGATATGCCTCCATTGCTGCAATACCGATGCCCCATCGATTTTAGCGGCTTCATACAATTCACGAGGGATGCTTTGCAACCCCGCTAAGTAAATGATGGTGTTATAGCCCACCCACCGCCAAAACACCATGACGGAGATGGCGATCTTTACCCCCCATTCCGATGTATCCCAATGGATCGGGGAAATCCCCACCCAGCTGAGCAGAACATTGGCCAAACCGGCGGGATTGCTGCTGAAAATAATGCTAAAAATAACGGAAACCGCCACGATCGAGGTGACAAACGGGAGAAAATAAGCGACACGGAACAGATGCCGATACCGAACCATCCTGGAATTTAGCGCGCTGGCCAAAACCAGTGCCACGATCAACTGCGGCAACGTCCCCATTATCCCGATCAAGAACGTGTTGTAGAGGGATTTCCAGAACAGGGCATCATTCAGGATCAGTTGGAAATTCTCCCAGCCGACAAAGACCTTCTCATTTAAACCGTCCCATTTAAAAAAGGCCAACTGAAAGCTGAACAGGATCGGAAACAAGCCAAACACGGCGAATAATAGGAAAAACGGCAAGATAAACAGATAACCCGAAAACGCGTTTTTTCTTTTTTCCGTCCACCATCTCCCCTTCACTCCCAAGGGAGGCGATGGTCTCTTTTTTTCAAGCGTAATCAACGGGGTCACCCCTCCTACCTATCGTACTGGTTAAAGAGAAAGAGCGGCCCTTCCATCCGGTGCACCGGACCACGGACATCGGATGGAAGGGCCTGATTTCCTTCCTTCATGTTTTCACTGTTTGTCCAGTTGCCCTTTGATCCGTTTGACCGCGGCTTTCCATTCCTTTTCCGGGTCGGCCTTCTTTTTCTGTACGTTGGTCAACGCTTTGACGATTTCTTCTTGGACGACGAGGTAGTTTTTCCCGGTATATACCGGTTTCACTTGCTCTGCCGCTTCGGCGAACAACTGGGCGGTTTGAATTCCACCAAAGTATTCATCTGCGGTTTCCTTGAAATCGTCCCGCTCATACACGGCAGGAGCGGATGGAAACAGTCCCTTGCCTTTGAACGATTGATACTGATTGTCCGGGGAGACCAGCCATTCAGCAAATCGATACGCTTCTTCGGGGTGGGACGTCTGTTTGGGTATCGTGATGTAAGAGCCTCCCCAATTCCCCGCTCCTTCCGGCGTGGGGGCGATTAACCATTTAAAAGACCCGGGCGCGTTTCCTTTAATCACACCCTGCATCCAGGAAGGCCCCAACAATGCGGCGTATTCGCCCTTGTTCATCGCCGCCCCCCACTCCGGCGACCAAAGTTCGTAACTTCCGACCAGGCCTTGTTGAATCATCTGGACCGCATGATCATAGGCCTGTTTGGCATAGGGAGAATCTTCGATGATCAACTCCTCGTCCTCGTTAAAATACTGTTCCGGAAACTGGTTTAGGCGTGCGTTATAGGTGATCTCTATGTTGTCCGTCATGGGCTTGCCTGTTTTTTTGACGATCGTTTTCGCTGTCTCCTCAAATTTGTCCCAGGTTTCCGTCAATTCTGAAACACTTTTGGGATCGGACGGAAGACCGGCTTCTTCAAACACATCTTTGCGGTAGTACATCGCCGTCGGCCCGATATCCGTCGGCAATCCGAACAGGAATTCCCCGTCCGCGCTTTCCCCGATGCGCCACTTCCAATCCAGGTATTCCTCTTTCACATCAGCCGCGCCATAGTCGTACAGGTTGTGAAATTTATCCTGGGCATCGCGGTACCGGTCGATCTGCCCCACTTCCACCATCGCCAGATCCGGGGCCCCGCTCCCGGTAGAAAGAGCCGTAAACAGGTTATTGTGGTGATCTCCAAATTCATAGGTGCTGATTTTGATCTTCACGTCGGGATTTTCTTTCATATACTCCTCAACCAACTTGTCATAACCCGTACTCCCGAAAACCCAGAAAGTGAGCTGGACTTTTCCGTCACCCGCACCCGGTGAGCAGGCGGATATGGCCATAACCAGGGCGGCACACACCGCTATAGCAAACCACTTTTTCATTTTTTTCCCCTCCGGTTTCGTTCTGGCTGATCATGAACCAAGCAGTTTTTTAAACCCCGTTGTTCTCCATCACCTGCTTATACCACCAGGCGCTGTTTTTGGGCGTTCGTTTTTGAGTTTCATAATCGACATGGACCAACCCGAACCGCTTTTGGTATCCGAACGCCCATTCGAAATTGTCCATGAACGACCAAGCATAATACCCCTTCAGCGGAACTTGGTCCGCCAGCGCCCGGTGGCATGCCTTCAAATGATCATGGATATACCGTACCCGACTTTCATCTTGGATCGTATCATCCTCCTTTCGTTGATCCTCAAAAGCGGCCCCATTTTCTGTAATGATAATGGGAGTCTCCCCGTAGTCTCGGCGAAGGCGCTTCAACAAATCATACAGCCCCTGCGGATCGATCTCCCATCCCATCGCGGTGACGGGTCGACCCGTGGAAACATGCTCCACTCCCAAACAGGCCGGATCACCGGAATCGCCCGGACGGAGGGTCGCCCTCGAATAATAGTTGATTCCCAGAAAATCAATCGGTTGAGAAATGGCATCCATCTCTTCCTCAGGTGTATCCGGGCCGAACCATCCACCGGCCGCATAGTAATCCACCATATCCGCAGGATACTTCCCTTTGAACAGGGGGTCCAAATACCAACGATTGATAAAACCGTCCCATTTCCGTGCTGCATCCCGGCATTCTTCCGAATCATCCGCCGGATAAGAAGAAGTCAGATTGAGAGAAATCCCGATTTCCCCATCCTTAGGTCCCAGCTGTCGGAAGGCTGAAACCGCTTTCCCGTGAGACAACAGTAAATGGTGAGCCGCTTTCAAAGAAGAGGAGAAGTCCTGAATTCCCGGTGCGTGTATGCCGTTCCCGTATCCCAGGTAAGATACCACCCATGGCTCGTTATGGGTGATCCAGGAGGGAACGACATCCCCCAACTCGCGATACAGATGAGTCACATATTCCAAAAAGCGATCGATCGTATCCCGGTTTAACCACCCTCCCCGCTCCTGCAATGCTTGAGGCAGATCCCAGTGATAACAGGTCAACATCGGGGTGATTCCTGCTTGAAGCAATTGATCCACCAAGGATTTGTAAAAGTCCATGCCTTTTTGATTGGGCCGTCCTTTTCCCTCCGGAAAGATCCGCGGCCAACTGACCGAAAAGCGATACGATTGGACAGACAACTCTTTCATCAGCTGAACATCATCCCGGTATCGATCATAGTGACTGCAGGCGACGTCACCGGTGTCGCCGTTGTCAATTTTCCCCGGAACCTTGCCAAAACGATCCCAAATGGATTCTCCCCGGCCATCCCGGTCTACCGCCCCCTCGATCTGAAACGATGAAGTTGCCACCCCCCATACGAAGTTTTCGGGAAATGTCGTTGTCTTCGTATCTATGTATCGGTTCACTCTCTTCCCCCGCTTCCTAAGCATTTTTACTAAACCGCTTTCGTAAAAATGATGACACAACCCTTTATAAACTGTCAATACAAATTTTACGGAAAAATTAGACATCAGGTATAACTCATGAAAAGTTCAGTATTCATAAGGATATTTTCTATTCGCCTCCTCTCTGGAAAAAGATATTGACAAATATTTCTCACTATTATATCATCCCCATTGACGAAATCGGTTTAGAAATCGAAAGGGGGAATCCATTCCCGCTTATCCACTGTTCTCTAGTATGTAAGCGATTCCAAAAAAAGATAGGGGGAAGAAGCGATGCTAAAACAAGCTGGGGGGTGCGCCGTTATTTTCACCATGGTGTTCAGCCTGTTGTTTTCTGTGCCGGTATGGGGTTTTCCGGGGGAGGTTTCCGTGGGATCTGGCAGCTATACCACCACCAAACCGGCCGGGGCACCCGACGCTCCCGACACCATCTATCAAACTTCCAACATCACCGGCAAGATGCCCACCAATGATTGGTGGAGCAATCTCGCGTGGGATCGATATTCAGAACGTCAATATCCCCACCCGTTGGCGGTCCAAAATCAGTCCGACGGATTTCGGGTGTATTACCCGGGGCCGGCGATCACGGCAAATGATGCCTGCATCTGCGGATGGATGGGAACCGACGACAATGATTTCACCCTCTCTCACAGTGCGGTCTCCTCTTTTCCGGATGCCAAGGTAGACGACTTTAACGATTGGTTTGTCACTTCTCTTTTTGAAAGCGGTTCCAACAAAATGGCGGTTACATACGGGCATGGCTCTCCTTACGTTTACGCCACATTGGCGGGAGGTGATCCGGTGTTGCGATTTGCCTCCGCACCACAGATCTGGTCGGGATCGGCCAACTCCCCGGTACTGGGGATCACGGTGAACAATCGCCACTATGCGTTGTTTGGACCGACGGGATCCACCTGGTCGGGGATCGGTTCCAACCGGTTGACGAACCACCTGAACGGCAAAAGCTACTTTTCTATCGCCGTTTTACCCGACAATAAAGAAGACACCTTGGATCAATTCAAACAGTATGCCTACTCCCATGTCACCGATACTCGCGTCGATTGGTCGGTCGATCCGGACGACAGTTCCGTGCGGACCACTTTTACGTTTACCACCACTGCCAGAGAAGGATCGCAGACCGGAACGATTTTCGCCCTGTACCCGCATCAGTGGAAAAACACATCCCAATCCCTGCTACCTTACACATACGATTCCGTTCGCGGCACGATGAAGACGGCGGAAGGCCGATCCTTTACCACCACGATGAAATATCACGGGGTCCTGCCCTCACTCCCGGATCTCGGCAGTTATGACAAAGCCACGTTGTCCCGTTATATCGACGAAGCGGCCTCGGAGAACTACAGCGGCAATCAGGATACGTACTGGATGGGGAAGCGGCTTGGTAAAGTGGCCACATTGGCTCCCATCGCCGAGCAGGTCGGAAATACAGACGCAGCAAACCAGTTTCATCAGGAATTGAAGACCCGGTTGGAAGACTATTTAAAAGCCAGCGACGACCAGGGAAATCTGAAAAATTCCCGTTTGTTTTACTATAACGACCGTTGGGGAACGCTGATCGGATACCCTGACAGTTTCGGCAGTGCTGATGAATTGAACGACCACCACTTCCATTACGGCTATTTTGTGCAAGCCGCCGCCGAGGTTGCCCGTGTCGATCCGTCATGGGCGAGCGATTCCCGATGGGGGTCGATGGTGAAACTCCTGATTCGGGACTTTGCCAACGGGGACCGGAATGATTCGATGTTCCCCTTCTTGCGCAACTTTGACCCTTATGCCGGCCATTCCTGGGCATCGGGACACGCCCGCTTCGGGGACGGAAACAACAACGAATCCTCCTCGGAAGCGATGAATGCCTGGACTGGATTGATCCTGTGGGGAGAGGCGACCAACGACCAAGCCATCCGTGATTTGGGGATCTACCTGTATACGACGGAAATGAACGCCATCCAGGAATATTGGTTTGACGTCCATGATGAAAACAACCACCCCGATTTCACCCGGGCCACCGCCAGCATGATCTGGGGCGGAAAAACGGTGGGGGATGCCACATGGTGGACAAACAACCCCGAAGAAGTCCACGGGATCAACTGGCTGCCCTTTCAAGGAGGATCCCTCTATCTAACCCAATACCCGGAATACACCAAAAAGAATTATGACGCCCTTGTCCGTGAAAACGGCGGCACCGATTGGGACGCTTGGGAAGACTTAATCTGGATGTACCGGGCGATTGAAAATCCCGAGGACGCCATCCGTCAATTCCAAGCCCGGGCAGATGAACATGAGCCGGAAGAAGGAAACTCCAAGGCAAATACCTACCATTGGATCTACAATCTACACGCCCTCGGCACCACCGATTTGACTGTAACGTCAGACACCCCCCTCTATGCGGTGTTTAAGAAGGGGAACCAAAAGACCTATGTCGCCTACAATATGACCGATCAGCCCAAGACCGTCACCTTCTCCGACGGAACCAGGCTTACCGTACCGGCCAACGGGTTTGGATCCCATCAAAATTGAACCAACAAACAGCCAACCCCAGTAATGGGGTTGGCTGCTTCTTATTTGAGCACTTACACATCGACTTTCTCAAAAAACTGCGGCAGATAGGCCTGATGAGCTTCCAGCATCTCATCCAGCAATTGTTTGGCCACCTTGTCGGAAGGAACCAGCGGATTGATGGTCATGGCAACCAAGGCCGTGTTGTAATCGCCGGTGACAGCCGCTTCCACGGTAACCCGCTCAAAGGATTTGATCTGCTGGACCAGCCCCTGGACCGGAACCGGCAGTTCTCCTACCGTGATCGGTTTGGGTCCGTCCTTGGTGATGACACAGTTGACCTCCACCGCCGAGTCCGCCGGAATGCCCTGGATCGCACCGTTATTTTTCGTGTTGACCGGCTGGATGTCCCCTTTGTCATTGTAAATGGAATGAATGAGTCTACAGGCGGCATCACTGTAATAGGCTCCACCCCGTTTTTCCAGCTGAGGCGGCTTCACAGCCAGATCCGGATCCTTGTACAGCTCAAACAGATCCGCTTCCAGCTTCTGCACCACTTGCGCCCGCGTTCCTTTTGTTTTTGCCGCTTCCATTTCCTCGTCCAAGATACGGTCCGTCTGATAATAATAGCGGTGGTAGGGACAGGGGAGAATCTTCAGCCCTTCGATAAACGCAGGCTCCCAGCCGAGGTCCACAATGTTCTCCATCGTAACCCCGGATTTTTCACCGCTCAGAAATTGTTGTATCAACTTTTCCGTAATGTTTTCTCCATCCAGGTAAACGTTGAGTCCAAACACCATATGGTTTAAACCGGCAAAATCAATATGAATCCGGTCCGCTTCCACCTGGAGCATCTTGGCGATCCCCATTTGCATCCCGATGGGGACGTTGCACAACCCCACCACTTTTTCCAAGGGACTGCAGCGCAGGAGTGCCTCCGTCACCATCCCGGCCGGATTGGTAAAATTGATCAGCCAGGCGTCCGGACAAAACTCCTCCATATCCGTTGCGATCTCCAGCATGACGGGAATGGTGCGTAAGGCCTTGAACAACCCCCCCGGACCGTTTGTTTCCTGGCCGATTACCCCGTATTTTAATGGAATGGACTCATCTTTGGCCCGTGCATCCAGCAAGCCGACACGAAATTGAGTAGTGACAAAGTCAGCGTCTCGCAGAGCCTGTCGCCGATCCAGCGTTAAATGGATTTTCATCGGAACGCCCGCTTTTTCCACCATCCGTTTGGCCAATGCGCCTACAATGTTTAACTTTTCTTCGCCTTCAGGGATATCGACCAGCCACAATTCTTGAACCGGCAATTCCCCGTAGCGCTTGATCAGTCCCTCCACCAGCTCGGGGGTGTAACTGGATCCTCCTCCGATGGTGACGACTTTGATTCCACTCATGCTTTGACACCTCCGTCAATGGTGATCCTTTCATACAAATCGACCATTTCTGCCGCTAAGTCTTTGACGGTGATCGCATTCATCAGATGATCCTGGGCATGGATCATCAGGAGCGTCACTTCTGAGCGGGATCCCCCTGCTTCTTGTTGAATCAGGTTGGCTTGAAGGCGATGCGCTTTTTGCAATTCCTCCCCCGATTGCTTCAATTTCTCACGGGCGGCAGCAATCTTTCCCTTTTTTGCTTCCGCGATGGCTTCCATCGCCAAACTTTTGCCATTGCCGCCGTGAAGAATCAATTCAAATACAATTCCTTCCATCGAATCCATTTGGCACTCTCCCTAAGCATGAGTCTTGGTTTGGATGTCCCGATAACGGGCTAGTTGGATATTTTTCCGTTTGACCGCTTCCAACACGGCAGGGTCGGTCAGGATGGATAGCTCGTTCACTCGTTGGAGTGCGTAGGAACTTCCCTCCAAAAGCGGCATGTCGAGATAGGCGGGGTGGCACATGATCTCCACCCATTCCCATCTCTGTGATTGATCCAACAGATCGATAAACGTCTCCTTCGTCAGTTCCTCCCCGTAAAAGGCGTAAATAAAACGATCCGTCGTTTTCCGTTTTCCGGATGGCGAAGCCGGAGTCTCCTCCATGGCCAGGCGCATGGGAATATCCCACTTTTCGGCCAGTTCCGTCGCAACGGGAAGCACCCGTTGATCGCCGTGAACATGATGATGACTGTCCAGATGAGTCGGTTTTAGCCCCAATGACAAAAATCGTTCGATTTGCGCGGTCCATTCCCGCTCGATATCCTCTTCTGTAGCCAAGCGGCTCCACTCACCGTTACGATGAAACATCCCCCGTTCGTCAACCAGGGAGGGAACGTCCGGATGGACAGGTTTTCCGCATGTGAGTACCAAATGGATCCCCACATCCAGATCCGGATGTTGCTTCGCCAATGCCGCCGCATGTTCTATAGCCGGCATATTGACCATCATCGTGGTGGACGTGACCACTCCCTGTTGGAAACTCTCCAGAATCCCGAGGTTCACGCCTTTGGAATATCCAAAGTCGTCGGCATTCACAATGACGTTGGTAACCATCCGATCCCCTCTCTTTCTTCGTTCTAGTGCCCCATCGATAACATCACCTAAGCTTTTCTTAGCCTCATACAGAGAGATCGGTCGGCTTGGATTTCCGGCCCGCCGCGGGATCCCCAAGCCTCCCTCCATGAAAACACGAGCAATATTGATGAAGGGGCACTAGGCAACAACCGATCGGGCGTTTTCTGTACCGGCTCCCTGTTCTTCTTTCAGCTTCTGTTTATCCCAGATTTTAAAGAAGGGATAGTAGATGGCCAATGCCAAGCTGAAGTTGATCAGTTGCAGAACCACTCCCGATATCTTTCCTCCCGTCGCCAGGTAACCGCTGAACAGCAGCGGCGTTGTCCAGGGAACGGCCACACCGTTCGGTTTCGCCACCAATCCGGTGGACATGGCGACATAGGATACGACGACCAATGAGAGGGGCACCAGGATAAACGGAATGATCAAAAGGGGATTCATCACGATGGGCATCCCAAAAACAACCGGTTCGTTGATGTTGAATAATCCGGGGCCGATCGACAAGCGGCCGATGTTCTTCAACTGCTGGCTCCTGGCCCGGAGAATCATCGCAAGCACCAGCGCCAGTGTCGCTCCAGACCCTCCGATGTATATCCAGAGATCAAAAAACTGCTGGGTGATCACATTGGGGAGGACGGCCTGGGGATCGTTTTGGAACACCTGTCGATTCTGATCCATCAGGGACAGCCAAATCGGTCCCATCACACCGCCCACAATGGCTGCTCCATGTAATCCGGTCGACCACAGCATATGGATCAACAACACGGCGACCAATCCGCCCAGCAAGCTTCCTCCCAACAGGCTCAACGGCTTGTTCAACAGGGTGGTCACGATATGGTGGAACCCTTCAAAGGGTGTCATTTCAAGCAGCAGGCGTACCACCCACACCAAACTGATAACCGCAAAGCCGGGGATCAGGGCTACAAACGAGCGGGAGACCGCCGGGGGAACCCCTTCCGGCAAGTTGATCACGATATTTTTTTGAATGATCTTCCGATAGATTTCGGTAGAAACGATGGCGAGAAGCATAGCGACAAACAATCCCTGACTGCCGACCCACTGGACCGGAATCCCGCCGCCGACCATGATCGCTTCGCTTGCTCCCTCAGGGGTGAAGGATACCTGGTAGGGGGTGGCCAATAAAAAGGCAGAGACGGAAATGGCGCCGGCTGAAAGTGCATCTACTTTATACTTTTCAGCCAAACGGTAGGCGACACCGAAGCTGACGACGAGTGCCATGATATCAAAGGTAGCTCCAACGGGATACAGCAGCTTATTCAACCACTGCTCCCCGAATATACCCGCCATAAATTCGCTGTAATTCGGAAATGGAAGAAAACCGATGATTAAAAACAAGGAGCCGATGATCAATAGAGGCATGGCCAGAATGATACCGTCCCGGACTGCTTGCAGATGTTTTTGTTCGGCGATTCGTCCGGCTACCGGCATCACATGTTTTTCTAAAACGCTTACAAATCGGTTCACCTTGAGCCCGCCTCCTCACTTTTGATGGTGTACGCAAATTCCAAAACCCCGCGGCCGTTAATGCATCCGTAATCCGCCGGGTTGATCACATCCACGGGAATCCCCCGTTCCTCCCCCATCTGTTTAAACTGGGGAAGCTTATAGCGTACTTGCGGACCCAACAACAAGACATCCACATCATCCAGATGGGCTTTCGCTTCATCCGCCGGCACGGCTTTCACCTGGACATCCCACCCTTTCTCCCGTGCCGCTTCTTCCATCTTTGAAACCAATAGGCTCGTTGACATCCCCGCCGCGCAAACCAACAAAATATTCATGATCATTCCCCCTTGGTCAAGTGTCCATCCTAGTTAAGAAGCAAATCCCGTGCCAATGATTTGATTGTTGCAAATACTCTCGGATTTCAGTCCAGTGTGTCGGCATCGTTTTTGTGTGTTTTCAGTGTGTTGCTCTCCCCAATAAAAAAACACTGCCTTATGACAGTGTTTCGCAGGGTTGAAAAAAGCCCATGATGTAGCAGATTTCATCATCTTTAACCGCAATGCGGTATGTTTCCTCCAACGGTTTCATCGCCGTCTTCACCGCATGGTACAACACCGGATGCCCGCGAATCCATGCTTCCTTCTCCTTATGACGCGCCACGCTGTTCCCAGTTACCAGCCGATCCACCATGCAGCTGATGTGAAGAACAACCCCGATTAAATCCTGACTGCCGATTTTTTTGTCCAATCTCTTCTCCATCTTTCCAACACACTGACGAACGTTGTCAATCAATCCTTTCGGCTCCATGTTGACAAGGTGGTTTTTCAACGCTTCGGCCATTTTGACATAGGTTTCTTCCGTATCGATCATTTCCTGAATCAGTTGGACGGCTTGCAGACTGAGAACATCCTCCACATGAAAGGAAGGCCGATCACCCGCCACCGGAAAATTGCTGATCACACACAATAACCGGTGGTTTTTTTTCATCTCCGTCAGCACCGCATCCATCTCTTTGGGATTCAGGATGTTGACCGGAATGATTTTG
This sequence comes from Desmospora profundinema, assembly GCF_031454155.1. Lineage (GTDB taxonomy): Bacteria > Bacillota > Bacilli > Thermoactinomycetales > DSM-45169 > Desmospora > Desmospora profundinema. The sequence goes on along the minus strand of NZ_JAVDQG010000006.1, from coordinate 69,638 downwards.
ATCATATCGGAGTCATAGCGCAGATAGTTTTCCAATACTTTTTTGATGGCCAGCGCACTTCCTTGACCGGTTAGACAAGCCGTCACAATGGCATAGGAGTCCGGTTGGCCGTCCACGTTCTTTATCAAGGTATCGTTTAAATAGAAGGGAGTTAAATGAGTGACATCCTCATAGATTTTATCCAATGGATACCCCAACATCGCTTTTCGTGTCGCTTCGAGAACGTGAGGGGTACTGGCTGCGGCGATCACCTTGACGGGGATGTCCAGTTCTTTTTGCAACATATCACCAAATGAGAGCAGGGAGCCCATGTCGGCCAATACCAGCATGCCACGGTTGCAGCCGTTCGTTTGAACAAACTGCTTCAGTTGGTTATAAACCTCCATCGGTTCCCGTTGCAACGGCATGTCAATCGCCTGAACATGATTGGTGCCCAGCAGCTGATTGGTCACCTCGGCCATAGCGGTAGCACAACCGGAGCCATGCATCATCACCATGACGGAAACCTGATCATCGGCATCATGGATCGCCGTATCGTCCCATACCAGAAACATCGTAAGAAAACCGGCTTCATCAATCGGAAGATCCAGCTGGAACCGCTCTTCGATCATTTTGATACTGTCCCACGCCACGCTGAACTCCTGTTTATAGGTGGAGCGAATTTTGTTCAATTGGGGATTGACGATCTTTTTACCGTGTTTGATCCGATGGATCAGGGTTTGAAGATGGAGGGCCATTCCCAGAACGACTTTCCGGGGAAAAATCTTACATAGACGGCTCTCAGCCGTTTGAATAATCGCTTCCGAAAGGGCAATCACTTCCGGATCGATCACTTTGCCCAGATCCCCTTTATGGATGCGCCGATGAACCCCCTGTAAATATTGCTTAAAGTAGTTTTCAATATCGATCTCCATCAACACATCCAGCTCATCGTCCGAAATGCCTCTGGCTTTCAGTTCATCAAACTTTCTCTCGATGTTCTCATAGATGTTGTCATGATCGGTTTCATCCGGTTCATGCATGCGGCTTTCCCCGCCGGGGTGGAAGACGGTGTAGCGATGGCCGCTCATCGTTTGATCGTTTTTTCTCTTGGCGATAAACAATCCTTCTTTGATATCATTGGGAAGGTCGGAGCTGTTGATTTGGATCTTTTCTTTCTTCATGGTCACCAAGTCGGCATACGCCTTGGCACAGAGAAGCTGGATATCCGTTTTCAACTGACCGATGTTGTGGGGACACGGGTAATAGAGCAATGCCCGGATGGAATTAGAAGAAACATAGATCTCTTTCCCCAGGCGTTCCGCTTCTTCCCTGAAGAAACGGAAAACCAGGGAGGATCGGTCTTTCACGGATCGTTCCCGCAGGGGAAGCAGACGGATCGTCATAGGGATTCTTCTGCGAAACGTCTGGAGTAAACTGGATTCCGGTTCTTCCGTGGTAGCACACAGAATCAACACATCCGCCCGTTGTTCCGTCTCCGTCTCTCCCAACCTTCTGTATACGCCCTGATCAATAAAAGTAAACAACATTTCCTGCCCCTCGGCGGGAAGGCGGTGGATTTCATCCAGCAAGAGGATGCCACCATCCGCTTTTTCGATTAACCCCTTTTGCTTCACAGCTCCCGTATAGGCTCCTTTTTTTACACCGAACAACTGTCCCAACAACAATTGCGGATTATGGGCGTAATCGGCGCAATTAAAAGTGACAAAGGGAGCATCCGGCCGGAGTTTCCCCACTTCCACCCCATATCCGTGAAGAAGCTTGGCAAACATGGATTTTCCCACACCGGTTTCTCCCATGATCAACGTATGCATGCCGCGGGGCGGGTACAAAATGGCCGCTTTCCCCTGTTCCACCGCCGCTGCCATGCTCGGGTTTTCTTTCATCAACTGATCCAGTTTGGTTTCTGTCTTCTGTTGTCCCTCCGGCTTCTTGACAGAGAAAAGCACCGGTCTGCCAGAGCTTTTTTTCACCTTACCCGCTTTCCACAGTTTGTTTAAATCACTGCTGACATTGGCCCGGTCCAGCTGGAGCAAGTCCGCCAATTCTTTGGCACTGATCCCGTTTTCGAGGGTGCACGCTTTCAACTTCTCGTAGACGATATCGATTCTTTTCACTGTCAAACCCTCTATCCTGTTTACTGACGATGGCCTATCCCTTGTCGCCCTTAGGAACTTTGACAGACCGGCCCCGCTTTCCTTCAAACCCTTTGGAAACGCTTTCTTCCTCCAAAAATAAAAAGAGGGAATTTCCCCTCTCTCCTGACTAGGCCGTGTCTGAACAATCCGTAGGGCGAGATCCCGGGTCGGTATGGCTGTCTTCGTTTCGTTGCAAAAAGCGCATAGCGAGACCAGGGAACAACAGTGACCCTGGCGAGACTTGTGCTCTGTGAGTGCAAAGGCTCTCCGCCAGCCATACCGACCCTCTCTCTCCTGACTGATCATCCCCTCTGATCGAGTGCTTCTTCCACTTTCTCCTCCACCCACCGGGCCACATAGGGATGCGGTAAAAAGGTCTCCCCCCGGTACAGGCAAGAAAGGCCCTCCAACTCTCTGGAAACCACTTCACTGGTAAAATAACCCGGGCTGACAAAAACCGGGACGGCCAGACACTTTTTTTCCCGGCTTAACCGTTCCGCCTTCTCCCTCACATCTCCCAGACGCAGCATGGCAAAGTCCGCTTTGTCAAAGGAAAAGCGCCGCTTAAGACGGGTCGTCAAAGCGGACAGCCCCTTTTCCCAGATTGGACGGAAACCGGGCTTTTCGCTGCCATGAGCCACCAACAGAAGCGTTTCCTCCCGGGGTTGGACGGACAGTTTTTGAATCCGTTCCGCCAAGATCGCTTCCACCAGCGGATGGTCGTCCATGGCCTCCGTCCATAGAATCGGAACCCGGGGATGAATTGGTTCCAGATCGGTTTCCACCCGGGATTCTTGTTTGATCCCGAGAGCATACTGGATCTCCTCCAAGTGCGTGCTTCCCGAAGAAACGAACAGAGGAACGGTCAGGATTCGCCGCACACCCTTTTCCTCTAATTCACGCACCCCGTCAGCGATGCTTTTCCCTTCCACCAATTCCAAGTATCCCACGGTGAGGGGATGGTCCGTCCGAACCATTCCCGCCACCTCCTCAACCAACTGAACCCATTGTTGGTTTCGGGATCCATGGGCGATCATCAGTACGCCCGTATGGTTCATTTTGTTCACCCCATCACACCTTGCTCCAAGTCGTCCTCTTTATTCAATGTATCACTGCCTCCCCCTTCAAACCAAGCCAAGTGCTTCTGATAAGCCACCACTTCACCTACAACAATGATCGCAGGAGAGGCGAACTTTTGTTGGCGTACCTTCTCTTCAATATTGCCCAGGGTACCGGACAAGGTTTCCTGTCGTCCCTTCCATGTTCCCCACCGAATCAACGCAACCGGCGTATCCGGCGAGCGGCCATGGTGAAGCAGCGATTGGCGGATCTGGGGCAGGTTGGACATCCCCATATAAATAACCAAGGTATCCACTTGTTCCGCCAGCCCTCCCCAGCTCGGGGGCTCCTCCCCGCCACAGCCATGCCCGGTTACAAAGGCGACGGAGGAGGCGGTTCCACGGTGGGTAAGCGGGATGCCGGCATAGAGGGGGGCGGCCAGACCGGCGGTCACACCCGGAACGATTTCATAGGGAATCGCGTGTCGGGCGCAATGAGCCGCTTCTTCCCCCACACGGGCAAACATGCCGGGGTCTCCTCCTTTCAAGCGGACAACCTGCTTGCCGGCCGTCGCCTGTTTCACCAAGATCCGATTGATCTCCTCCTGGGGAAGTGTGTGGTGGCCCGGTCGTTTCCCACAATAGACAAGTGATGCAGAAGGACGGGCATACCGCAACAGATCGGGGTGGACCAGCCGATCATACACGATTACATCCGCACGCTGAAGCAGCTCCATGCCCCGTACCGTAATCAAAGATGGATCCCCGGGACCCGCCCCCACTAAATATACTTTTCCGCAATCGTTCATCTTTTCCACCTCTTCTCTTTCATCCGGTCCTCTTGACGGGGGTGATCCGCACTCAAACCGTCTCCCCGTCCCCATCGACAGGGGTCTTCCTAATACTACAGTGCATTTGTACGAAGAGTGTATATGAGCGTGGGTTAGCCGGGCTGGTGTGTTGTCTTCGATCTCTTGCAAAAAACGCATAGCGAGACCTGGAAACAAATGGCATACACGAGTAGGGATTGATCTTTCACCAGCAGGAAAATCCTTGGTTATCGGGGTCTCACCCGCCGTTTGCAATAAAACCAAGCTTTTACACGGCTTTCTTCCTCCGCTGTTCCGGCTCAGCAATTCCCATGGCCAACCCCTGATACCTAAAAGGAGATATCACCGGCTGGTCAAAGGAAGGGATACGGCAAAACGGACTACTCGCATCCCCCATACAAACAGATGATTTGACAACTTCCTATTAAACGGTTGCTCGAAAAAACAAATAAGGACCCGTCATCATTTGGATGAAAGGGCCATATTGCCGTGTTTCATCAGCGTAAATTCGTCTAGGGTCGATCCATACAGGCCCACCCGGCATTCTTCCATCACCGAAAACGCCATTGTATTCGAATCATGAGATTGGATTCAAATTCCCTGTGATGCTTATATTGTAAATGGCCACCTTAATTGTGTCAAGTTAATTAACAATGAAGTGTATGATTTTTGACATTCAATTTTTCATGTTATATTTATTTACATTAAACGCCGAATCCTGTATGATAGGAAGAAAATTCCGAGCTCATTCAACCAAATCAAATAGGAGGAAATGGGATGAAATCGCTCTTGTGGGTTTCGGATCACACCGAACACGACAAACCGGATACAACGACACCGTCTGCCACGAGGAAATCCCATACGGATGAAGCCCTGCGCCAACACTTGACCAATACCGGCTTCCAAGTGATAACCACCACCTATGAGGACGTCGAGGAATATTCAGACGGAATAGATGCCATTGTATGGTCCGTACCGGCTGCATCCTTGCCAGTCTGTCAACAACGCTTCCCCTCGGTTCACTACCTTCCTCAATTATGGCGCTGTGACGGGAGCGATCCAAACAGACAGAGAATCGAACGCCTGGGACACGTGGATGGAATCCTGTATGATGGAATGGACGACAATCAAGTTCAATGGGCACTCCGAATCAGCCTCCTGCACCATCAGCAGCGAACGGAATATCAACGACTGGAACGAAAACTGGAAGAGCGGAAATGGATCGATCAAGCCAAATGGATTCTGCGCGATGCGAAGCAACTGTCTGAAGCCGAAGCCTACCAAATTATACGCAAACAAGCGATGAACGAGCGAAAGCCGATGGCCGATATCGCCCATACGATCGTACAAGTCCACCGCTTGTTACACTCCAGCCGCCCGGGAGGCGATTAACCGTGTTTACCCTCATTAGAGAAGTCGGCCGGGGAAAAAAGGGCGCCAAGGATCTGTCTTATGATCAAGCTCGCGACGGCGCGGTGCAAATCGCGTCCGGCCAAGCCACCCCCGCACAAATCGGAGCGTTTCTTATCGCTGAACGGATCAAAAAGGAGACTCCGGAGGAAATTCTGGCATTTGTCGATGTCCTCCGCGAGCGGAGCATTCAGTACCCCATCCAACATGGCCTGGATTGCGCAGGACCGTATGACGGACGACGAAAATCCTTTCTGGCCACATTGCCAGTCGCCTTCGTGCTGGCTGCGGCGGGACTTCCGGTCACTCTGCACGGGAGCCGCACTCTCCCTCCAAAATGCGGAATTACAGTCATGGACCTCTTCTGCTCGTTGGGAGTAAACACGGAGCAATGTCCCCGTGATGTTCTGCAAACAGCTGCCGACCAAACCGGCTTTCTTTTTGTTCCTGCAGAAAATTGGTGCCCTCCCCTCGCATCTTTACGCGAGCTTCGGGAGGAAATCGGCGTCCGCACCCTGTTTAATACGGCTGAAAAATTACTGCGATACTCCAACGCGCCATTGCAGACAGTGGGCGTGTTCCATCAGACGGCCGTGGACAAAATGACACAACTGCTCACCCGAATCGGCGTCAGACGAGGATTAATCGTCCAAGGGATCGACGGTTCGGAGGATCTTCCCATCCACCGCCGGACCCGCGTAACAATAGTGGAAAACGGGGACAGCCAATCGTCTGTTCTCGATCCCGCCGCATACGGATTCAATCCGGAGGAAAAAACACCGGAACATTGGACCGCCGAAAAACAAGCAGCTGTTCTACTGGAAGTGCTGACAGGGAAAACACCCTCTCCCTGCCGGAACATGGTGATCTGGAACAGCGCAATCCGCCTGTGGTTCGCAGACTTGACCCCCACTATCGACGAAGGGGTAAAACTTTCTGCACGCCTGTTGGAAGAGGGCCACGCTCTGGCCCGGTTCCAACAATGGATGGAAGCGGTCCGGCCGACATCCAAAACCGCGGCGCATGAAGGAGTTCCGCATCGGTAATTCTCCGCGAAATGCTCCTCTGCCCGCACTGACGTCCTGTGATACAATGGAACAGTCCAACCGAAGGGAGGAACTGTCCATGGCAATCAAAGGACGGATTGAAATGGAGAACGGAAAAACAATCGAACTCGAGTTTTTCCCCGAAGCCGCTCCCGGAACCGTGGCCAATTTTCAGAAGTTGGCCAATGAAGGGTTCTACGACGGGCTGGCTTTCCACCGCGTCATCCCCGGATTTGTCAGCCAAGGGGGCTGCCCTGTGGGAAATGGCACCGGCGGGGCCGGATACACGATCCCTTGTGAAACAACCGACAATCCCCACAAACATGAGCCCGGCGTTTTATCCATGGCCCATGCCGGCAAGGACACCGGTTCCAGTCAGTTTTTCATCGTACATGAGTCCCAGCCCCATCTGGACGGCGTGCACACCGTCTTTGGACGCGTCACTTCCGGACTGGAAGTGGCCAAAAGCATGAAAAACGACGATCGCATGACTGCTGTCAAAGTGTGGGAAGAGTAACCCTCCGCCAATAACACCGAAAAGGCCAGCCCTGAGCTGGCCTTTTCTTATCTGGGAAGCATTCGATTTCCAGAAGACAACCCGCCCTATGTTAATATATATAACACGAAAGAGCCCGAACGATCCATTCTCAACATTTATGTTAGATTACTTGACATATAGATTTTCTTGCTTTACACTGATACTGTAACAAAGACATAGCCGAGTACAATGTAGTGTTCGGTAACCACGAGAACGGCCTATCGGCCTGTAACCAAAGGTGGTTTCTACTGATAAGCGGGCAATGGAGCCCATCAATCCGACGGATTGGTGGGCTCTTTTGATTGTTCAAATGGTGAAGCGACAGTCAAAGGATCTTTGGATGAACAACCAGCAAAGAAAGGGGCTTTGAGAGTGAACGTTCGCGATCTTTTCCGATTTAGAAACGAAGAAATCAAAATGTTGCACTTGACGATGATTGCCTTCTTTATTTCGTTTGTGACATGGTTCAACATGGCACCGTTGGCAACGACGATGGTTGCCAAAACCGACTTTTTGGATATGACTCACCTGGCTGTCTTCGGGATCTTAAACGTCGCCTTAACGATTCCGGCCCGGATCGTAATCGGAGGGCTGCTTGACCGATTCGGACCGAGGATCGTCTTTTCCGGATTGCTGGTTGTGATGTCGATTCCCACATTTGTATTTGCGTTCGGTACGTCTTGGGCTCAAATGGCGGTTGCGCGATTAGTGCTCAGTTCCATCGGAGCCGGGTTTGTCATCGGAATCCGGATGGTATCGGAATGGTTTCCACCAAAAAACGTGGGTTTTGCCGAAGGATTTTACGCAGGATGGGGAAACTTCGGTTCCGCTTTTGCTGCCATGACCCTGCCGTGGATCGCCCTCTCGCTGTTCCCGGGAGACCATGGATGGAGAATTGCGATTGCACTTACCGGTTTGATCTGTCTGATTTACGGCGTCATCTATTTTCTGTCCGTAAAGGATACGCCTGACGGTAAAGCGTATGTCAGACCGAAAAAAGCGGCGGCACTGGAAGTGAGCAGTTGGGGGGATTTGGTACAACTCATCATTTGGACGATCCCCTTGGTCGGGGTGCTGGGCTTGTTGAACTGGAGACTGGGTGAATCGAAGCTCATATCGGAAAGCTTTTCCACCATGATCTACGTAGGACTGGGTCTTGTGTTGATCTATCAGATTGTTCGCATTTTACAAGTCAATGTTCCGATCTTGAAAAAAGGGGTTCCGGAAGATGATCGGTATAAATTTCGAAACGTAGCCGCTTTAAACACCACTTATTTCGCCAATTTCGGAGCGGAGCTGGCGGTTGTATCGATGCTGCCGGCGTTTTTCCAGACTGTCTGGTCATTGGGGCCGACACAGGCGGGACTCATTGCCTCCTCTTTCGCCTTTGTGAACTTGTTTGCCAGACCCCTTGGCGGTTGGTTGTCCGATAACATGAAAAATCGCAAACGAGTGATGTTGATCTATATGCTGGGCATCTCAGCCGGATTCTTCGCGATGGGCTTTATGAATGGACAATGGCCGTTGTTGATGGCGGTTGTCATTACGATTTTGACGTCGATGTTTGTACAAGGGGCGGAAGGAGCCACGTTTGCCATTATTCCCATGATCAAGAAACGGGTTACCGGCCAGGTCGCAGGAATGGCGGGTGCATATGGAAATGTGGGTGCGGTCACCTATTTAACGATTTTAACCTTCGTATCGAATAGTACCTTTTTCTTCATCCTGTCGGCAGGCGCTTTTCTCAGCTTTCTCGCCTGTGCGTTTATGCTGGAAGAGCCGAAGGGATCGTTTGATGACGCATATGTTCTTTCCTCGGTGGATAAAGAGTTGGCTTCTTTAGAAGACAGACAACAACAAGCCGGTTGAAGACAGACAGCCTGTTTACAGAAATGAAGGATCATCTTCCGGAAGCCAAAAGCCCGGTATTCCCCTATGGAGAATACCGGGCTTTTATAATCGTCCATACAGTTAAATCGCTTCATGAAAATACGGACGCCCTCCAGACGCTCCTGGATTTTTTCCTATACCAACCGGCTGGCTCCTTTGCTCGCTTCCGGTGCCAATCCGCTCTCACGATGGGGAATCCGGCTCCAACCATAGGCTCATCAGGTCCAGATCGACGTACGTACCATCCAGGCAAAACTCCTTGATGAGACGTCCCTCCCGCCGAAACCCGTATTTCCGGTAGAGAGCCAACGCCCGTTGATTATCTGCCTTTACCCGCAGATTGATCTTCCGGATAACATTTCCCTCTCTGGCCCAATCCAAGAGGCTGTCCATCAAGCGGGAGCCGATGGAGCGCCCCCAGTGCGCTTTTAACACGCTCATCCCGAATTCACCGGAATGGGCTACCCGCTTGCGCCTCCCCCCTTCAAAGGTAAGGACGCCCACAATCCGTCCTTCCCATTCCGCCACCAGGAAGAGCCGGTTGTCCCCTTCGGCGTAATCGGTGATCACATCCCGCTGCTGTTCCACATCAAGTGTCACTTCTTCTTCCGTCAAGGCTAACGCATCCGATTCTCCCGCCACCTGGCGCAGGTATGACACGATCCGTTCCGCATCGGCAGGCTCTGCTTCCCGTATGATCAACGGGTCCCCGTCATCCAAACGGTACTGTCTCATCAGGGTTCGTCATCCTCCCATCTATCCCGGAGGCTGTGTCCGGATCCGGGGTACCATGTTTCACCCTTTTATTATACACAAGCCAAGGGCAGAGGCGAAAAGCTGCCGGTAACCATACCCGGCATTTCCCACATGGCGATCCTGTCCCCTGTGTGGTATAATTTTTATTTGGAAGCATCTTTTCGGCTATGGCTCATTCTCCCGGCCGTCAGGCGCCGGGTGCTTTTTTTGGCAACATTTTCGCGTGAAGGAGGCCAGGGGCGCATCCGCGCCCGGTCACATGAACCCTCAAGAGATTCGCAACATCGCTATTATTGCACACGTCGACCACGGGAAAACCACTCTCGTCGACGCCATGCTGAAACAAGCCCGGATTTTCCGGGAAAACCAGGCTGTCGCTGATCGGGTGATGGACTCCAACGACTTGGAACGGGAACGGGGCATCACCATCCTGTCCAAAAACACATCCATCACCTACCAAGGCGTCAAGATCAATATCGTCGATACCCCGGGACACGCAGACTTCGGCGGCGAGGTGGAACGGGTGATGAACATGGTGGACGGGGTTCTTCTCCTGGTGGACTCCGTGGAAGGACCCATGCCCCAAACCAAGTTCGTGCTGCGCCAAGCCCTGGAACGGGGACACCGGGCCATCGTCGTCGTCAATAAGATCGACCGGCCCAATGCCCGCCCCGATTATGTGGTGGACACCACTTTTGATCTGTTCGTCGATCTGGGAGCAACGGAAGAACAGGCCGAGTTTCCCGTGATTTACACCAACGCCCTCACCGGCCATTCCGGTGTGGAGCCCGACGCGCTCACCGACAACCTGGAGCCGCTGTTTCAGGAAATCCTGCGCCATCTGCCGGCTCCCCAAGTCGATCCAGACGGCCCCACCCAGCTGCAGGCCACGCTGATGGGGTATGACGACTACAAAGGGAAGATTGTCATCGGCCGTCTCAACAGCGGCACCATCCGCAAAAATCAGTCGGTGCTGCACATCGCCGGTGAATCGGAACAGCCTCTCAAGGTGGCCCAGGTCTTCACCCATCAAGGGTTAAACCGGGTGGAAGTGGAAGAGGCGCAAGCCGGTGACATTATTGCCCTCACCGGTCTCGGGGACATCGGAATCGGAGATACGATCACCGATCCGGAAAATCCGCGCCCCCTCCCGCCCATCCAGGTGGAAGAGCCTACCCTGCGCATCACTTTCGGTGTCAACACCAGTCCCTTTGCCGGGCAAGAGGGCACCTTCGTCACCTCCCGTAAACTGCGGGAACGCCTCTATATCGAATCGGAAAGGGATGTCGCCCTGCGCGTGTCTGACACCGATTCCCCTGATACGTTCCTGGTGGCGGGACGTGGAGAGCTTCATCTGGGGATCCTGATCGAAAACATGCGCCGGGAAGGCTACGAGTTTGAAGTGAGCAAACCCGAGGTGATCCTGAAGGAGATCGACGGCAAACGGCACGAACCGGTGGAGATCGTGGAAATCGAAGTATCCAGCGAACACCAAGGGGCGGTCGTGGAGCTCCTGGGACAGCGGAAAGGGCAAATGACCGACATGCAGCTGCTGGATGACGGATCGATCCGCTACACCTACCGGGTCCCCACCCGCGGTTTGATCGGTTTCCGGCAGCAATTCCTGACCGCCACCCGCGGCGAAGGGCTGATGAACACCTTGTTCGGCGGTTATGAACCGTATGCCGGGGAGATCCAGACCCGCGACCACGGGTCCCTGGTCGCCTGGGAGCCCGGAACGGCAACCTCTTACGGCCTACACGCCGCCCAGGAGCGGGGCACCCTCTTCATCGGAGCCAACACGGAAGTGTACGAAGGCATGGTCGTCGGACAGCATATCCGGGAAAGCGACCTGGATGTCAACGTCTGCAAAAAGAAACAACTGACCAACTTCCGGGCCGCTGGTTCTGACGATGCCCTTCGCCTGGAACCGCCTAAAAACCTCTCCCTGGACGACGCGCTGGAATACCTGTCCGAAGATGAACTCCTGGAAGTCACCCCTGTCGATTTCCGCATCCGCAAACGGATCTTGGCTAAAAACCAACGTCGCCGCTACCAGAAACAAGGCGGACGGATGGAATAACCAAACAGCCCCTTTCCTCCACCCATGGAAGAAAGGGGCTGTTGATTTTTTCTTACATTCTGGCTCCTGACTGTGATTCGATTGGCCGGTTTCGGCAATAGGTTTCCCTGACCCAGAAGCAGGCTAGGAACCCCGTAAAGCTGATCAGACAGGAAAAAAGCAACCCCCAGCGGTAGTCCTCGAGGGAATAAACGGGTACGCCGTTTACCACCGTCCCGTCCCATGCCACATCCAGCAAAACGCCAAACAGCGGTTGGATCACGGCCACCGCCAAAAATACGCCCGCATTTACCAACGCCAATGCCGATCCCGTGATGCGTAGCGGAACGAACTCTTTCACAGCGGCAAAACCCACCACCATCTGGGCGGCAGAAACTCCCACCAACAGGTACAGCAGGATGCCCGACCAACCGGGACTCCAGGGCAGGAAGGCCAATCCGAACCAACCCGCAAACGAGAGAATACCGGCAGTCACCAGCAAGGGTTTGCGCCGCCCCATCCGGTCCGACCACCATCCAATTCCCAGCGATGCCAGCCCATATCCCGCCAACGCCCATGTGGTGTATAAAGACGCTTATTCATTGGATAAACCGAACCCATCCCGCAGCAATGGGATTCCCCACAAACCGGCGAAGGCGTAAAATACCGCGTTCGTACCGACACTGGCCCAAAGCACGGGGCCGATGGCTCCACTTTTCCACCCCTCCCCAATTCCTTTCCACCAAGGGCCCGCTTGTTCTGATGGAGGTGATTCACCAACCCTGTCCACTGGAGGAAAAACCGGCTTGCTCGGGGCGATCCCTCACCCACATATAGGTGAGCAATGCCAGTAATACGGAGAGAATACCCGCTGCCACCAGTACATTCCGCCAACTGAACCACAGAAGCAGCCATGCCAGGGGACCTGCCGCCATCACCGCACCCGCGTTGCCCAGCAACATTGTCACTCCGCTGACGGCACCGTAATGGCGGGGAGAAAACCACAACGAATTGGTTTTCATCATCCCCACAAAGATACCCGACACTCCAATCCCCACCAACAGCGGTCCCACGGTCGCCCAGGCGAATGTCGGCGACAGTCCGAACCATAGCGAGCCCACTGCCGCGATTACGGCACCGACGGACACAGTGAAGCGAGTGCCCCACCTGTCCACCCAAATGCCGGCGGGAATCTGCATGGCCGTGTAGGTGTAAAAATGCATCGCTGCCAACGTTCCCAGCGCAGAGGCTGAAATCCCAAACTCCCCTGAAATTTCCTCCGCAAACGCTCCGGGGGCAAAGCGATGAAAAAAACCCAGCATAAACGAACCGATCAATAAGAAAAACACGAACCATCGCACACGTTTAAAGCCAGCCCGTATGTAAAGTGGTTTCATAAAAACATCCCTTCACCTCGTCAACACTTGATCCAAGATCTAATTGTCCAACGCATACACTACGATTTCCCGGTGCGAATATCTTCCCGGACGACTGGAACGGATACTGGATTGCTGAAATTCCGTTATCCAATCATCTTCCTGTATGACCTGATCCCACCGCTGGTAATATTTCGCGGCCTTGCTATCGAAATCATCTCGATTCACGGTTTTTTCTGGAAAACAATAACCTACATGGACTCTTGTCCGTTCAGGCCCTTCCGGAACTTTATGGATCCACCACATCGCATCTACTGTGGTCACAATGAAAAATCCGGGATATACGATGGAAAAAGAAGTTCCTGCCGCCGCCTTCCCGGTCAAACCTTCGATATAAGGAAACCCCTTGTTCCTTTCACCCGGATGTAAGGCAACCGTCTCATCGGAACGATGGTAAACCGAGATCCAACTCCCTTTGGTCCGTTCCCAATCAACCGGCTGATCCCCAATCGATTCTTTGTGAATGTTGGGTGTGTGTAACGTCTCCATATCCACTTCCACATAAAATTTCCAGTTTGACTGTAACACATAATCTTTTTCCTTTACCGCTTTCATCTGCTTCAACTGATAGGGAAGCACCACCCGCTCTCCAAAGTCCCCAAAAAACGTCTCCGGAAGAACCGGTTCCTCCTGTAAATGGACAAAGATCAAACCATGGTAGTCGATACAGTGCACCTCGTCCAAGGAAAACTCCTGTTTATCGAAATGATGAATCTTTTCCGTTCCAGGGGCTCCCAGCAACCGACCATCCAACGCATACGTCCAGCTATGGAACGGACAGCGGATGGTTTTGCAACTCCCTTTTTCCGATAACAACCGGGATCATACTATTTTTATAATTTCCCATATTCAACCTGAAACAGGTGAATCATCGACAACAGATAAGAAATATCTTCCTATCCCTCCTGAATCCTCACTTAATCACATATATTCCTCTTTTGTATAAAAAAGAAAAGCCTATACTTAGATTTTTAATGATCATTTCCTACCACATTCCATCATCGGAAACTCCGAGAAAAAAAGCTCCCTACTGATCGAAGGGAGCTTTTTCATAAACAGGCAGTTACTTCGTTTCATACGTCCATTATGTTCCAATCACCCATCCTCCCGCGGCGGCGATCAACACCACCACCCAAGGCGGCTGCTTCCATACCATCAATAACCCGAACGCAATCAGCGCCAGGCTGAAATCAAGCGGTGAGTCGATCGCTTTGGTAAAGACGGGGTCAAACAGAGCGGCGAGTAAAATCCCGACAACGGCGGCGTTGACACCGGCAAAAGCGGCGTGGAAGGCGGGACGGCGACGGATGACGTCCCAAAAGGGAAGCGCTCCAATCACCAGCAAAAACGAAGGTAAAAAGATGGCCAGGGTGGCGATCAAGGCACCGCCCCATCCCTCCGCCACCATCCCCAGATACGCAGCAAAGGTGAACAACGGCCCTGGAACAGCCTGGGCGGCTCCGTAACCGGCCAGAAAGGCCTCGTTGTCGACCCAGCCCGCAGGAACCACCACCGATTGAAGCAAGGGCAGCACCACATGTCCCCCACCGAAAACCAGGGAACCCGCCCGGTAAAACCCGTCAAACAAGGCGATCCAGGGATGGCCGTTCCACTGGGCCAACAAAGGCAAAAACAGCAACAGACCGAAAAACAAACCCCAGCAAATGATCGCAGCCCGTCGGCCCAGTCCCGTATGGACGGGAACGCGGTTGGGAGGAACCGTCCGCGGCAAAAACCACCAACCGATCAGCCCCGCGGCCACGATGATCCCCACCTGGGCCCCCGCAACGGGAAACAGGAGAGCGGCAATCGCGGCTAACAGCGCAATCGTTCCACGGGGGCGATCCGGAGCCAGACTCTTGGCCATCCCCCACACCGCCTGGGCAACCACGGCGACTGCGACGATCATCAAACCCTTGAGCCAACCGGCGGTTTCCAATTGCCCCTCCCGAAGCGCAAACGCAAACCAAACCAACGCCAGCACTGACGGCAACGTAAAACCGATCCAGGAAGCGACCGCCCCCGGCAGCCCCGCCCGCAGCAATCCGACGGCGATCCCCACCTGGCTGCTGGCGGGACCGGGGAGAAACTGACACAGTGCCACCAAATCGGCATATGTCTTTTCATCCAACCACTTGCGACGATTCACATACTCTTCGCGGAAATACCCCAGATGGGCAATCGGCCCCCCGAAAGAGGTAAATCCCAACCGGGTCGCCACCCGGAGCACTTCCCAAGCAGACCCTTGTACCCGTTTGTTCTCCAACCCTTTGATTCCTCCTCTTGAAGCAGTGGAAAGGAAACGTTTCACCACCATCCCCCAGGGGGATTTTCCTATCCGATTCTCTCTTGTTCTCTATTTTATCAACCGGATGTTAACACCCGGTTAAACCCGCCTCAGTACCGGCAAAAAGATCTCCGGTAACTGCCGGGGCACCAGATAATCACCAATCTCCCCTTGATTGCAAAAGTCCCCTCCTTTTCGAAAAAGGAGGGGGTGGCTATCAACCGTTTTTAATCTCCGATACCTTTACCAACTGTTTCCCGATATTTTCCCCGCGAAAGAGTCCGAGAAAGGCGTCGGGGGCATTCTCCAACCCGTCCACGATCTGTTCTCGATAGCGGATCTTACCCTGGGCGACCCATTGACCGAGTTGAGTCAGCCCTTCTTTGAACCGACGACTGTAGTCGCTGACGATAAATCCTTTCATCCATACGCGATTTACCAGGAGGAAGGGTTGGATCCGGGGGCCCAGATCCGGTTTCTCCAGGTTGTACAGGGCGATTTGACCGCAAAGGGGGATACGGGCGAACGGGTTGATAAGGCGGATCACCCCGTCGGAGACTTCGCCACCTACATTGTCAAAATAGACGTCGACCCCATCGGGGCAGGCTTGTTTCAACTCTTGTTGCCAGTTTTCCGATCGATAGTCGATGGCCGCGTCAAATTGGAGTTCTTCGGTCAGATAGCGAAGCTTCTCCTTAGAACCGGCAATCCCTACCACACGACAGCCTTTAATCTTGGCGATCTGTCCCACGACGGAGCCGACGGCACCGGCTGCACCGGATACGACCACGGTTTCGCCCTCCTGGGGCGAACCGATATCCAACAGACCAAAATAAGCCGTCAAGCCGGGCATCCCCAACACGCCGAGTGCCGTGGAAGGCGGGGCCAGCTCCGGATTGACCGGGGTCAATTCATCGGCTTTGGCTACCGAATAATCCTGCCAACCCAGCATCCCCAACACCAAATCCCCCGATTGAAAGCGTTCATCCCGGGAATGTTCCACCTGACCCACCACCCCTCCCGTCAACACCTCATTCAGAGGAAAGGGCGGCACATACGATTTCACATCGTTCATCCGTCCTCGCATATACGGGTCAACAGACAGATAAACGGTTCGAACCAATACTTCCCCGTCTCCCGGTTCCGGCACCGAGCCTTCTTCCATGCGGAACGTGCGCGCATCCGGCACCCCTTTGGGACGTTCCGCGAGCTGAATGCGGCGATTTGTTTCGGCCAAAAAAATTCCTCCTAACCTAAATATCTGACTGCACTAACCTATTCCTCATGCCAAAAGGGAACAAACCTATTCATCTTCCGCTTTCATCATCCGATAGTCTGCCACGCGATAACCGAGAGAAGTGTAGAGCTTGACAGCGGCCAGGTTGTTGCTGGTGACGAACACCTGACGGGTGGCAATCCCGCGCTCGCGAAACCAATGCTCCCCATCTTCCAGCATCGCCCGGGACCAGCCGCGGCCCCGATAGGCGGGCTCCAGGTAGATCTCGTTGATATATCCTGCGGGATGAAACATATGGGGGTCCGGTCGAATGTCCTGATAGAGATAACCGATCGGATGGTCATCATCCGGTGGTGTAAATACACGCAGATAGACATGCTTTTGCCCGACGCGTTCCGCCAGCTCCTCTCCCCAGCGGCGGCCCACCTCTTTTTCCCGCATCATCTGCTCCCAGTAATCGGGATCATAATCTGACTCGGTAATCTGTGACCAGAGTTTGTAATGTTCACGCAACAATTCCAAGTGAAACCGAATAATCGTCTCCTCATCCGTAGCAGGATGATACGGCCTGACCTTCCACTTCATGTTCTTATTCCTTTCTGCCATTGCTTCAACCGCACGTCTACAAATTATTTTCGCTGTTTTCCGCCCGGATCCCTGCGCACTTTTCGCGTTCACAAAACCGATACCATGAAATCAATGCCACACGGGAATACGGATAAAGATCCTTATCGAGGAGGGAAAGCGAGATGAATCAAGCCGAATACCCCCAAAAAACCTGTTCCATCGAGCGACTGATCACCCGGCAAGAGGATGTGCAGCGGGTGCTGGCAGGCAAAAAAAAAGCCCAACGACGTAACGGTCTTTATGCCTATCCCGGAGAACAAATGATTCTCGAGAACCAGCCATTTATCATCACAGCCGTCTACCGTCAAACCTTGGGTGCCATGAATGATCGGGATGCCGTACAGGAAGGACAAATAGACAAGAAAGCATACATGTCCTAC
Source organism: Desmospora profundinema (assembly GCF_031454155.1). Lineage (GTDB taxonomy): Bacteria > Bacillota > Bacilli > Thermoactinomycetales > DSM-45169 > Desmospora > Desmospora profundinema. The sequence continues at coordinate 51,943 of NZ_JAVDQG010000006.1, read as the reverse complement.
CTCAATCACATCCATCCCGGAGTCCCCTGGTCTTTTGACATGGTGATGTGGGTACACGAGTTTGAACGAGCCACCTGATCAGGAAAACACCGCCTCCCGGTCCACGACGAACCGATTCCACCACAGTCCTCCGAAGAAAAATGCCGCAGGAAGCAACAGCGCAAAGAAACGCCAATCAAAAGTTCCGTTCCACCAATACACCCCGATCCCCATTGCCAAGCATATCAACACGGTCAGGAGGGGATAGACACCGGGTTGATCCTTGCGGACACTTTGAAGCACCACGGAATACAAGGGAACACCACACCCGAAAAAAAGGAGCGCCGACAACAGCAGGGTCTCCGATGACAGATACAAAACCAACAACAACCACAATGTTCCGTCCATCTGGCCCATCACGGATGACAGGTAAAGGGCGAAGATCAACCATTGTGCCGCCACGCCTCCACCAAAAGACAACAAGGAGATACGGATCACCGGCTTGATCATGGGACATAACCCTCTTTCATCTATCTCTGTCCGGCTCCATTTTACCCTTTTTTGGAAGAAATGGACAGTCCTCTTGCCGTTTTTTAAAAAAGACTCTAAGTCCACCGAAAACAATGTTGTCTCAAAGAAAATAGGAGAGACCATTGAATAGTGCGTAAACACCGAGCCCCCATAAAGCCGCTCCGCTTGACATTAAAAGGGTTCGGTGTAACCGCCCCCCGATCCAACGCTGTCCTGTTACAACCGCCACAAGAACCTTACTCCCAATCAGCAGAGTGAAAAAGACCAGTAAAAACAGAAGTACCGGTATGGTCCCGGCAGAATAGGCACGCTGAAGAAATGTACCTCCGGCGGTAAACCAAAACAGCCAAGCAGTCGGGTTCAACGCATTGACTGCAATTCCCCTCCAAAGTGGCGCAAGCCCAGACGCCCCTTCATATGCAACAGCTTCCTCCCTTTCAGGACGAGCCTCTCGGATCTTCCATGTACTGTAGCCGAAATAGAACATCACCAGACCGCCCACCCCCTCCATGACAGCAAACATCGGGGGGGAAAACGCACTCAACATCCACAGGGACAAGAGGATCATGGCCCCGTCTGTAATCAGGGGGGCCATGGATGCAAGGACTCCTCTTCTCCATCCGCCGCTAAGGCTTTCTGTCAAAATCAACGCCATAAATGGACCGGGTGCAAACCCTGCGGAAATTCCGAAGGTTGCAGCAACAATAACAAATTCCACCTCCTGACGCCTCCTTAGACTTGGTTACTTCATGGAAGATTTTGTTCGTTCTCCTCTTGCTTGAGCCAATGCCGATTCCGCCGTTGTCCGACTGTGAGTGGAGAGTGTGTCTCCCAAGGAATGAAGGTATCCCTCCAGAAATTGTATGCGAACTTCCGGCGGATCAAACGGTTGAGTCAAGAATGGCAAATCTTCCTCGATCAGATAGCGAATGGCAATCATCGGAACCGAACTGCGTAACGGATAAAAGGTTGGATTGTACAGACCGGGAGTGGTACTAAGTGCATGAAAATCGCCGATCATCAGCTCATGGTAAACCAAGTGCCGCTTGTACATTTGATGTATGGAATCAATCAACGTTGGCGCCTCGTTTTCTCCGATTCCGGGGAAAATCAGGATGAGGGATTTGTATCTTCGCTCCTCCCCGGTCAGGGGATTGATATGCTTAAACCATTCGATATAATGTTCCAAATCCCCTATGATCTCCTCTCGGTTAGGCGTCTGTTTATCCACGACAGCCATCCAAATCGTGTCCAGTTTTATCGCCTTGGGAAGAAACGGGCAGACGGCCCCAGGCTTGCCCCTTTCCGGATGAGGTTTCGCAGCAAAGTTGACAACATAGTCATAGGCTTTTTTTAGTGCTTCTTGGTGACTTAAAAAAAGTTTCACTTCATCCAGAGTATAACCTTGCTTACAATCCAATTTCATTTTTTCACCTCTTTTGGATTATATTTTAAAACCAATTCTATTTTATGATAGTGATTGATAAAGGTCAATTTAATTTTAAAATTTTAACTATTTTTAGAGGAGATACGATTTATAACTCACATATCGCTTCGTATTTTAAGCTGATGATTTGCATTTTACTTCTCGTGATCTTTGTGAGACTGGTACTCGATGAGTCAAACTCTCTCCTCCGGCCACAATCCTTCTCATATCAATCCCCGTGGGGAGAGTCTCCCCACGGGGATTGATGGGATCAACATGGTGTACAGGTTTCTAAAACTGCAGCATCTGTGTTTAGGAGAGGAAGCATCACCGCATTTGGGTTGATCATCGAACACCCAAGTCTTTACCCGTTCCACATACACTTCAAAACCGATTCCAGGACTTTGTGGCACAGTGATGAATTCTTGCCGAAAGCAAAGAGATCTCCTGCCAAGGTGAAGTGGGACATGATGCAAAGTTCCGTTGTACGTTCGGGTGTCCCAGATTCCAGCCCCCCAACCTCCAGGGGGATGTCCCGCTTTCCGATGTTTATTTACGCATCGCCATTTATTTTGGAAGCTAAAATATACCGGACGGATATCATACCACGTCCGTTTTTACTGAAAGTTGAATATGCTCCCATGAAACGTGTATAATAAGGGCAAGAGAGAACGTCTTGAGAACTGCCCCACCGTGGGCCTATAGCCACTAATGAGATGCCGACTCATTAGTGGCTTTTACGTGCGAAAAAACCTGTATGATTTGCTTTCAAAAAAAGGCTCACAGCATTCGGTCGGATCGTCTAACACGCAAATGGTTTACCCGTTCCACATCCACTTCAAAACCGATTCCGGGGCCGTTTGGAACTGTGATGAATCCTTCCCTCACCGTCACTTCGGGATGAATCAGATCCTGGTACCAATAGCGGGCCGAAGCGGAGAGATCTCCAGGCAGGGTAAAATGGGGCAACGATGCCAACGCGATGTTGTGCGCCCGGGCAATCCCGGATTCCAGCATCCCCCCGACCCACAGCGGGATGCCCCGCGTTCCGCAAAAGTCATGGATGCGACGCGCTTCGCTCAGCCCCCCCACCCGACCCGGTTTCACATTGACCACCCGGCAACTCCCCAGCTCCCATGCCCGACGGGCATCTTCCCGGCTGAGAAGGCTTTCGTCCAGACAAATCGGAGTGGACAACGCCTGCTGCAGGCGGGCATGATCCACCAAATCATCGGCCGCCAACGGCTGTTCCAGCATCATCAGTTCAAAAGGATCCAGCTGCTTCAGATGATGGATATCTTCCAACGTATACGCCGAATTGGCATCGGCCATCAAGGGCAGTGCGGGAAAGCGCTCCCGGATCGCGGCGATCACGTCCACGTCGGCACCGGGACCCACCTTCACCTTCACCCGGCGATACCCCTCCGCTACCCGTTCTTCGATCTGCCGCAACATCTCGTCGACGGAAGCGTTGGTCCCCACAGCCACTCCCGCCGGGATCCGCTCCCGTTCCCCGCCCAACGCTTGTGCTAAGGAGATGTCTTGCTCCTTGGCATAGGCATCCCACACGGCTCCTTCCAGGGCGGCCTTGGCCATCCGGTTTCCGCGAACCGCATCAAACCGTTCCGATACCTGATCGGGATGGTCCCACAATGTATCGCTCAACAACGGCATCAAAACATCCTCCATCATGTGCCAGGCGGTTCCCACCGTCTCCTCCGTATACCAAGGCGTGTCGAAAGCGACACATTCCCCCCATCCGGTTACCCCGGCCGCCGTCAGCAATTCGACGAGGATGAGATCACGGTCGGTCACTGTGGTAAGACTGTTTGCAAAGGGCTGTTTTAACTGCATCCGAATGTGGTGGAGCCGAATTCGTTCCGCTTTCATCCCTCGTTCATCCTTTGTTCCAATTTTGCTTTCAACTTTCGCCGCAACACTTTATTGGAGGCATTGCGGGGCAGCGCATCCGTCCAGATGATTTGGACAGGCACTTTGTATCGGGCCAGCCGTTCCCGGCAGTGCCGGATCAAAACTTGCTCGTCCACCCCCCCTTCGCTCCGGAGGACGACAAACGCAACCGGCACTTCTCCCCAGCGGGCATCGGTTTTTCCCACCACCCCCGCTTCCGCCACAGCGGGGTGGGATAAGAGTACCGCCTCCACTTCAGCCGGGTAGACATTTTCTCCACCCGACAGGATGAGGTCGCTGCGCCGGTCCAGCACATATAAAAATCCTTGTTCATCCACATACCCGATGTCCCCTGTGTATAACCACCCGTCCCGAATGGCCTCCCGGGTAGCATCCGGCCGCTTCCAATACCCTGGAGTAACATAGGGGGCGCGTACGGCGATTTCCCCCTCTTCACCGGGAGGCAACGTTTGATCCCCCTTGCGGATGGTGAGTTCTCCCGGAAAGAGCGGCTTACCCGCCGATCCCAGCCTAGCCAAACTGCCCTCCGGCGACAGGGTGGCCGCCTGTGATGCCGTCTCCGTCATGCCGTAAGTTTGAAAGACTGGCACCCCCTTATCCCTGCACCGTTCCAGCAATGGGCGGGGGGCCGGCCCCCCGCCCAGCAGCAAACACCGAAACGAAAGGGGATACGTCTGCTCCCCCAGATCATCCAACATCCGTGCCGCCATGTTGCTCACCACGGATACGATGGTGACTCCGCGCTCGTGGATGGACCGGTTGGCTTCTGCCGGATCAAAACCCGCCTGTATTTCCACCGCCATCCCGTAGATCACTCCGCGCATCAAAATGGACAGACCGCTCATATGAAACAGGGGAACGCAGGCCAACCACTTATCCTCCTGCAATCCCAGGTTGAGGACAGAGCCCATCGCATTCCACCAGTGGTTGCCATAGGTCAGGATAACGCCCTTGGGGCGGCCGGTGGTACCGGAGGTGTACATCATGGTGGCTGGATCGGTTAGGCAAATTCGCTCCACCAGCTCCACTTCCGCCGGAGAAGTCGACGCTATTTCCTGGCGGGAGATCCGTACTGCCTCCCAACCGGCTTCATCTGCTTCACATACCCGTTCTTCCAGCGACTCGTCAAATACCCACACCTTCGCTTCCGCATCCGCCACTTGCCATCCCCATTCCGCCGGGGCGAGGCGGGTATTGAGCGGAACCGCCACCGCACCCAGGAAGGAAATCGCATGAATCCATGCGGCATAATCGAGATGGTTGTCCATCAGAACGGCCACCCGATCCCCCCGGCCCACACCCAACCGGGCCAACCGGCGGGCCACATCCCGTGCCCGCTCCTTCAGCTCCCAAAAGCTCCAGCTCCTCCTCCCGTCGGAAACGGCTTCCCGATCAGGGGTAAGAAACGCCCGCTTCGTCAACCAGTGCGGCATTTCGTTACTCATCTGCTCCATGTCACGATCCACCTCTTTACGTCCACACCACTGTTTAAGGAGCCGCTTTTCTCCATTATACCTAAACCGCGACCAACCACTTTCCTTAACGGACAAAAAACCACCCCGTTTGGGGTGGTCCATATCACGGGAAACGGGGAAACTTCCCGAAATCGGGCTTCCGTTTTTCCTTAAAGGCGTCCCGTCCTTCTTTGGCTTCATCGGTGGTGTAGTAGAGGAGCGTGGCGTCGCCGCCCATCTGCTGGAGACCCGCCAATCCATCGGTGTCCGCGTTGAAGGATGCTTTCAGGAAGCGAAGTGCCGTCGGGGACTTCTCCAGGATCTCTTCGCACCACTGAATGGTCTCTTCCTCCAATTTCTCCAAAGGAACCACGGTGTTGACCAAGCCCATGTCCAGGGCTTCCTGGGCATTGTACTGCCGGCAGAGATACCAGATTTCCCGGGCTTTTTTGTGGCCGACGATGCGAGCCAGGTATCCGGCACCGTAACCGGCGTCAAAACTGCCCACCTTGGGTCCGGTCTGGCCGAAGATGGCATTGTCGGCGGCAATGGTTAAGTCGCACACCACGTGCAGCACATGACCGCCCCCGATGGCGTAACCCGATACCATGGCGATCACCGGTTTGGGAATGGTGCGGATGAGCCGCTGCAAGTCCAGTACATTGAGACGCGGGATTTCATCATCCCCCACGTACCCGCCGTGACCGCGCACCTTTTGATCCCCGCCGGAACAGAAGGCTTTGTCCCCTTCACCGGCCAGGATGATCACCCCGACCTCGGCATTATCCCGTGCGCGGGAAAACGCATCGATCATCTCCATCACCGTCTGGGGACGGAATGCGTTGCGCACTTCCGGACGGTTGATCGTAACCTTGGCGATCCCGTTATAATATTCGTATTTGATATCTTCGTATTGACGAAGGCTCTTCCACTCAACAGCCATTTTTCTTCCTCCTTTTTTGGGCGAAGCTCCTCTAAATTGTCGTCCTGGAAGGGCTTCCTCCTTCGGTACGCAGACCAGATCGCTTCATTATGTAATCACACAACAGGGGAATGCACGACCAGCAGCGGGGGTGCATCGCAAGATGGGTGCTGTAAGTGCTTCCAGATTGATCTTACGTTTATTCGAAGATGAAGGCACAAAGGACGCCTTCCCCACTGCCGAGTCGCTCTGTAGGTGAATCATTCTGCGATCCTGTACTAGCGGTTCTTTAAAATAAAGTCCGTCACTATTGTACCAAAAAAATCAGGCCGTTCCACATGGACGGCATGTCCCACATCCGCTGCTATCTCCAGATGGGCACAGGGGAGGCGGGCTTTCATGCGGCGTGCCACTTCGAAAAACTTCCGGTCCTCTTCCCCCACCAGCAAAAGAGCAGGATGGTGAAGCGAATCCAGCCGGTCCCACCACGAAGGCTGTATCCCCGTTCCCATTCCTCGCAGACTGGCGGCCAACCCGGCGGGACTGTGGGACAACCGTTCCGCACGAATCCTTTCCCGGATCTCGGTAGGAAGCCGCTTCTGGCTGGCAAAGAGGGGGATTTCTTCCCACCACCGGATGAAGGCGGGCACTCCCTCCACTTCGATCCGGCGGGCCAGGACTTCATCCCGGGTCGCCCGTTCCCGTCTCTCTTCTTCACCCGCCAGGCCGGGGGAAGCGCTTTCCAACACCAGCGCAGCCACCCGCTCCGGATGCAGCAGAGCAAAGGACAAGGCGGTTCGGCCACCCATGGAATAACCCAGCACGTGGGCACGTTCTGCTCCCAGCTGCTCCAGAATCCCCGCCAAGTCGCGGCATACGCGTTCCATCGCGATCCGGCCGGGATCCGCCGGAACCGCGCTCTGACCGTGACCGGGCAGATCCACCCGCACCAGTCGCCAGCGGGCGGACCAGCGGTCCACCCATGGATCCCACGTCCGCACCGACCCGGTGAAGCCATGCAGCAGTAACAACGCCGGCCCTTCCCCATCCACTTCCACATGGTATTGCAATCCATCCACCGTCAGCTCCATCGGGATCCCTCCTCCCGGAAAAAGCGACCCACATCCGCAGCCACCTGGTCCCACCGTTCGCGGTGCATGGTCACATTGGCGGCCCGATCCGTCGGTACTTCGACGACGTGAAATCCTCCCTGTTCCAAGGAACGGCCCACTGCTTCCCGGAACGCTCCCCAGGATTCCACCCGGCTGAACACCCCCCCGAACATACGGACGGCCGGTTCGTAATCCAGACCGATCGGGGTGCCGAACAACCGTTCAAACGACCCGGGATCCCCCTGTGCTTGCGGCAGGTAGGAAAATATCCCGCCCCCGTCGTTGTGTATGACCACCACCGTGACATCCAGCCGGTGCAGTTTGGCGGCCAAAAGACCGTTCAGGTCGTGGTAAAAGGAGAGATCCCCCACCACCAGTACCGTCCGATCATGGGCGACGGAAGCACCCAAGGCAGTGGAAACCACGCCATCGATACCGTTGGCCCCCCGGTTGGCCAGAGTCCGAAGCGTTTTCCCCGGACGCAGGAAAAAACTGTCCAGATCCCGTACCGGCATGCTGTTTCCGACAAAGAGGAGACTCCCCTCCGGCAACAGGTCGACCAACTCCGGGATTACCCGACCTTCGGACAATTCTTCCCGCTCCCGTTCCCGCTCCATCGTCTCCCGGGCCGATTGATTCAGCTTCCGCCAAGTGCGAAACCATGCATCGGGAGCCGGTTCTTTGATCGCAGCCGCCACCTTCCGTGCCAGCGACACCGGATCCGCATAAATCATCCCCGCTGCAACCAAAGCCGGATCCCGCCAGCCTTCACCGGAATCCACCACCATCTGGGGAACCTCGGCATAAGCTGTAAGATACTGGGTCAACGTCTTGGAGACCGGCATCGCCCCAAATCGGAGCACCACCTCCGGCACCAAGGATGTACGGGCTTCCGGCGCACGCAGGAAAGCATCATACCCGTCCAAAACGGCCTCCCCTTGGCCGGCACGCCGCAGACCGGAAAGCGGATCCGCCAGCACCGGAAAACCGGTGGCACCGGCCAACTCCTCCAGGGCGTCGGGCAGCTGCGGATCATCCTGGGGACCGCAGACGATCAGGCCCCGCTTGCCGCTGCAAACCTCCGCCAGACGGTTCGCTTCTTTCCTCGACACCTGCCGCGGTTCCTCCACCACCTGTATATAGGCGGCGGCCCGTTCCCCCTTTTGATACCAGTCCGGGGAAGAAAGATCCGGTACCAGCGGTTCGCGAAAAGGAAAATTGAGATGGACCGGCCCCATTGGACCTCCCCCGGCAACAGCGACGGCGCGGCAGGCGGTGGCCCGTATGTAACGCAGCAGGGAGACGCCTGCGTCAGGGATCGCCATCTCCGTAAACCACTTGACATGGGTGCCGAACATCCCCAGTTGGTCGATCGCTTGCGGCGCCCCCACATCCCGCAATTCGTGGGGACGATCCGCCGTAAGCACCACCAGGGGGACCCGGGCCAGTTTGGCTTCCACGACGGCGGGAAAGTAGTTGGCCGCCGCCGTTCCCGATGTGCACAGCAAAGCAGCCGGCTTCCCCTCCGCTTTGGCCAATCCCAAAGCGAAATAGCCGGCCGAGCGTTCATCCACATGCAGCCAAACCCGCAGGTCCGGGTGAGCCTCCAAGGCCAGTGCCAAAGGCGTGGAGCGCGAACCAGGGCTGACCACCGCATGGCGCAATCCGCTTTTGGCCAGTTCATCCACGAACGCGCCCACATAAGCCGCCAACGTCTGATCCCCGCTCATCCCTCACCCGCCCCCTTCAATGCCGACAGCATGGGCTGAAATTTAATCCGGGTTTCCTCATATTCGCTGTCGGGATCCGAATCACCGACGATTCCACATCCGGAAAAGAGGATGGCGGTTTCTTCCCTCAGCAGACCGGAACGAATAGCCACCACAAATTCCCCGTCCCCCCTCTGGTCGATCCAACCGACAGGAGACGCATACCAGCCGCGATCCATCCCCTCCCGCTCCCGAATCATGGCGACGGCATCGGCCTGAGGAAATCCACCCACAGCGGGAGTGGGATGCATGCCGCCCACGACGGACAACAGCGAGCTTCCCGGGCGGGCATGTCCCGTCACCGGCGTGTACAAATGATGCATATTGCGCACCGTATACAACGAAGGGGCTTCCGGAATCTCGATGGTCCGGCATTCTTGTTGGAACGCCGCACGGATCATGTCCACCACCACCGCGTGTTCCTCTCGGTTTTTGGGGTCGTGAAGGAGCTGAGCACCCAGCCGCCGGTCTTCCTCCTGGTCCCCGCTGCGGCGGATCGTACCGGCGATACAGGTGGAATACAGGCGATCCCCTTCCCGTTTGACCAACCGTTCCGGAGAGGCTCCCATAAAACAGGCGGATCCCCGTTCAAACGCAAACAGATAGCTGTTTGATTGTTCCCGGTGCAGATGGGCCAGTGTGGGCTCCGGTACAAAGGGGCGGGATGCTTTCAGACGGAGCTGCCGCGCCAACACCACCTTACGCAGGGCATTTTGACGAATATCGGCAGCGGATCGGCGGACCGTCTCCTTCCAGTGAAGGGGTGCCACTTCTTCCGTCTCCCACTCGGCAGGCCATTCCCAATGGCGAACACGCCGGGCACTCTTCAACAGTTCCGCCTGTTCCCGTTCCCATTCCCGAGCCGTCTCTTCACCGTTTTCCCCTGGACTGACCCATCGATTGACTGTCAGCCAACATCCGTCCGGCCGGACCGTGAGCAAAAAAGCCGGGAGCACAAAAGAGGCCGAGGCATATGCGTTCCACGGTTCGGTCCCTGACTGTTCCGGATCAAAGGAAAATCCACCCATCAGCAGCGGACCCGTTCCCCTGATCTGAGGCCCTTCCGTCACCAGCCGGTCCAAACGGCGACGCCACTCCCGTTCCACTTCCGCAAAACGTCCCCGGGATCGATCCTGGGATTCAATCCGGTCACAAACTCCCACCCCTACCAGGATGAGGCTCCCGTCCGGATCGGCGAACACCCCCCGCTCTCCGCCGCGAGCATCCGCACCTGCCGCGAAGAAAGCCAAGGGATCCACCTGTTCCACCCGTAGGGTGCGGCTGGCCAGCACAGACTGTCCGTGTTGATGCGCCAGAGCCATCGCCTGGCCCCAACCCGCCCAACCCTCCAATTGTTTTATCGTCGACACAACGGTTCCCCCACTTCCATTCCGAAGCACGGTTGTCCACACGTAGAAAAAACGCCTCCGACGAGGCGACTTCACCACGGGGAGGTCGACGGTTTCTCTTTGCCGCGGGTTCCCCCCGTTTTCCACGTCCATGCTCTTGTTGCATTCTCATTTAGTATACCGAAATCATAGGCCGATTTCTACCAACGTACAGGTATAGCGAGACCAGGGAACGAAGTGACCCCAGGCGAGACTTATGCTCTGTGAGTGCATCGCGAGACCGGGAAACGAAGTGACCCGAGGCGAGACTTGTGCTCTGTGAGTGCAAAGGCTCTCCGCCAGCCATACCGACCCTCTCTTTTTCTCACGAAAAATTGAATGATCCAGTCCCTAGGTGCATCGCGAGACCGGGAAACGAAGTAACATGGCGAGACTCGTGCCCCCGCGTCACGCTCTCCCACATGCACCATCACTGGAAGTCCACCCGTTCACACGGTATAATGAAGGCGTTTGATCCGTACAAAGGGGAGAGACCACTTGGAACAATCACAACCGGCACAAACCGGGTGGAAGGTGTGGTGGCAACTCCTGCGTCCACACACCCTAACCGCTTCCTTTGTGCCCGTCCTGATCGGCACCACCCTGGCCATCCCGCACACGGAGATTCATCTTCCGCTGCTGGCGGCCATGCTGGTCGCCTCCATCCTGATTCAGGCGGCCACCAATATGTTCAATGAATATTACGATTACAAACGGGGGCTGGATACGGCAGATTCCGTGGGGATCGGAGGGGCCATCGTCCGGTACGGGATCGCCCCCCGGACGGTGATGGCCATCGCTGTCGGGTTTTGCATCGCCGCTGTGGTGCTGGGCATCTACATCTGTATGGAAAGCACATGGTGGCTGGCTGCAATTGGAACGGTCTGTATCGCCGCCGGTTACTTTTACACCGGAGGGCCGGTCCCCATCGCCTACACCCCCTTCGGGGAACTGACGGCGGGACTTTTTATGGGCGTTGTCATTATTCAGATCGCCTTTTTCATTCAAACGGAGCAGCTGACCTGGTTCAGCATGCTCGCCTCCTTCCCCGCCGCCGTGCTCGTGGGAGCCATCCTGATGGCCAACAATATCCGGGATCGAGTGGGGGATGAGCAGAACGGCCGACGCACCCTGGCCATCCTGCTGGGACATGAACGAGCGGTTCGTTTTCTGACGGGCATGTTCGCCACCGCCTATCTCTGGGTCCTTCTTCTGATTCTGGCCAAAGCCGCCCCCGGATGGCTACTGTTGGTCATTCTCAGTCTTCCCAAGGCGGTTCAAGCCTCCAGGGGCTTTCACGGCAAGACACGCAATACGGAAATGATGCCGGCGATGAAAGCCACCGCCCAGCTGAACACTCAATTCGGCTTCTTGATGGCTTTGGGATTGTTTTTGGGATACACTCTGTGACACACGTTTGCTCTTTATCTGCTTTAGGGCGTATCTGGTCATTCCATCTTCCGTGAGTCGAAGCGAGGGTCGGTATGGCCTTTGGTTCGCCTTTGCACTCACAGAGCACAAGTCTCGCCTAGTTGCTTCGCTCCCGGTCTCGCTATGCGCTTTTTGCAACGAAACGAAGACAGCCATACCGACCCGGGATCCGCCCTGCAGATTGTTCAGATACGCCCTAGGGGGCCGCGGTTTTCCTTGAAAAGAAAACCGCGGCCCCCTGTGTCGTTTCAGGAAAATATGCACTCACGACAGGCAAGTGAGCTTGTCAGGGTTGGTCACCAGATAGATGGAGCGAATGCGACCTTTTACGATATCAAATGAGAAAACCCCTTGAAGCTGACCGCCTACGCGGGCTACAATCCCCGGCTGTCCGTTTACCCATCGGATCTGACAAGACAGATCCGCAGGGGCGGAAGGACGAATTCCCGTGAAAAAGCGGGTAATCCGATCCGCTCCAAAAATGGGACGAAGGGCGGATTTCACTTTTCCTCCACCATCCGTAAACAGAACCGCATCGGCCGACAAGAATTCCAACAGCTGCGTGGTATTCCCCGTCGTAAGGGCGTGATTAAACCGCTCCACCAACGGATGGTTTTTCAAGTCGGGAAATTCGCTCCGATCCGGCTCATAGCCGAGGCTTTTCTTAGCCCGGCTAAAAATTTTCCTGCAATTGGCACTGCTTTTGTTTACGATTTCCGCGATCTCCTCATAATCGTAGTGAAGCACTTCACGCAGTAAGAACACCACCCGCTCCGTCCATGTCAACTGCTCCAACAAAAGCAGGTAGGCCGTCGAAATCGACTCCTTGCGGAGATATTGTTGAAACGGGTCATCCTGTTCATCCGTTTCGAAGACTAACGGTTCCGGCAGCCACGGACCCACATATTGCTCACGCAGTTTACTGGCCGATCGCAGCCGATCGATCGAGCGGTTGGTGACGATTTTACACAGATAAGCTTTTACGTTGCGAATCTTTTCCGGAGGGACATCGTCGAGGGAAAGGAACGCTTCCTGAACGATATCCTCTGCATCCATCACGCTTCCCAACATGCGATAAGCGAGGGAAAACAGCAAGGGCTTATGAGAGCGATACAACGTTTCTATATCCAAGTGAATCCATCCCATCTTTGGTATGAGATCCATGAACCGGACGCTTTTGCAGGATTTCAAGAGCGGCCCGTTTGGCACTGGCAAGTGCCGCGTCGGCCAGCATCTCACCATGCCCTGCCCCGTCCCCAGCAATGTAGAGACCGGGCACTTCCGGTACGGTCGGCCCGAAGAGCATCCGTTCACCCACCCTGGGCATATCGTTCATCACGGCGATTTGCGGCAGGTACTGTCTCGCAACAACTTCGTTCCGCCATCCGGGATGCAGCAAATCCATGATTTGTTCCAGTTGCCGTTCGTTCGCTTTCGGGTTGCCGATTTCTTCATCGAGATATTGAATAAGATGGACAACGATGGTTCCGTCCTCACTCAAGGACGACGCTCTGGAATGATTGGTGAAGAAAATCGGCTGGTCCAGCCCGATCGCCAAGTGATGATTGGGTTTGGGCAGCCGCTTCAGTCCCAGATCCAGACAGGCAGCCATCAGCGGACGAGCTTTTTGCTTCCATAGCCCCAACGCCGTTCGATCCGCTTCTTTTACCATCCGGTACGTTTGCTCCGGTCCGACGGTTGTAAGAACAGTGGGGGCTTCCATCGTTCCACCGTCTGTCAGACGGATGCGAAGCTTTTCTTCCATCGGTTCAATACTGGTAACGGAATGGCGGTTACGGATGGAGACTCCAAGCTGTACTGCTTGATTCCGCAATCCGCGGACAATCGTTTGCCACCCCCCGTCCACATAGAAGACCCCGCCTTTCAATGATTGCGTCAACTGTTTGTAAACCACGTCGGCAGGCAGGCGGGACCGATCGTTAGAATACGTCACAATCCGGCAAATCGCATAAAAGAGATGACGAGCCATCGGATCACGGATTTCCTTTTCCGCCCACTCCTGTAAACTCATTAGGGCGAGAGTTTGGGGATCGGTTCGATTCAACCGGATGAGAAAACGGACGAAATCCATTTTTCCGTATGCGGACAGCAATGGGGAAGTCAAAAACGATAACGGGCCGGATGGAATCGGATATAAACGGTTTTTCCATATGGCCATTCCCTTTGTATCCGGTACGCCTCCCGGAAGCATGACACCCAATTCACCCAAAATTTGATACGCTTCTCCTTCCCGGTATAACGCATGTCCCCCCAGATTGAACAACGCCCCGCCTTTTTTCACCGTGATGGCTCGGCCGCCAAGCTGATCCGATTTTTCCAACACAACCACGGAATAACCCTCTTGAGCCAAATAAACCGATGCAGCCAACCCCGAAACGCCTCCACCAACCACCACTACGTCATAGGGTTTCATTATTCTTTTCCCCTTTCTTCTGTGTTCACTCCCTATGACGAATGAGGCGTGGGATTTGTGACAGTTCATCATGAATATCTTCTTCGAATGGGAGTCGATGGCACAAAAAAACCACTCTTTTCGAGTGGTTAAGCGGCTATCAAGGATATAAATGGTCTTTAGGGGGAGAGGCCGAATAGGGATCTCTCTTTTTTTATGAGGTGATTCTCTTGAGCAGTCCAATGGATGCTATGCGCATCATCAAAGTCAAGTTTTACATTTTTATCGATGAGAATCGATCGTTCTTTTTTCCTACGATGTTGCCCAAAAAAAGAAAAAACCGGCGGCATGGATGCCGTCGGTTTTTAAAGGAGTATTAGAGTGCCTGGCTCCAATCGACTGCGGCCGATCCTTCCAGGTACTTCTCGCAATCCATGGCCGCCATGCAACCGGTGCCGGCTGCAGTGATGGCTTGGCGATAGATATGGTCCTGTACATCGCCGCAGGCAAAGACCCCCTCCACACTGGTTTTGGTCGTTCCGGGTTCCACTTGGATATATCCCAGATCGTCCGTCTTCACTTGCCCGTTCAGGAAACCGGTATTGGGATGATGCCCGATGGCGACGAAAATCCCGTCCGCTTCCAGGATCTCCTCTTCGCCGGTCTCCTTGTTATGCACTTTGAGACCTTTGACACCGCCGCCTTCCTTGGTGACCACTTCCACCGGAGTACGGTTCATCGCCCAGTGGATCTTTTCATTCTCCTTTGCCCGATCCTGCATGATCTTAGAGGCGCGCAGCTCATCCCGGCGGTGCACCACAGTTACTTCCGTAGCAAACTTGGTCAGGAAGTTGGCTTCTTCCATAGCCGAATCCCCGCCGCCGACTACGATGATCTTTTTGCCGCGGTAGAAAAAGCCGTCACAGGTGGCACAGGTGCTGACACCCTGCCCCATATTTTCCTTTTCACCGGGAATACCCAGGAGCTTAGCGGAGGCACCGGTGGAGATGACCAGGGATTCGGCTTTCAGTTCACCTAAACTATCTACCTGAATGCGGAAAGGGCGCTCGGAAAGATCCACATCCGTTACCCAGCCGCGCTTAAACTCCGCCCCGAAGCGCTCGGCCTGCTTGCGCATATTATCCATTAACTCCGGACCGAGAATCCCGTCAGGAAAGCCGGGGAAATTTTCCACATCTGTGGTGGTGGTCAACTGTCCCCCCGGTTCCGGCCCCTCCACCACCAACGGGTTCATGTTTGCCCGTGCCAGGTAGATCGCGGCTGTCAGTCCTGCCGGGCCGGTTCCGAGAATGATCACTTTATGCATGTTTGCAACATCCTCCTCGAATGATCGATTGATTTCGTTTCCGACTCCAAATCCGGTTGACATCTGTGGTCATTCGCAGACCCCTTTTTTGCCCTCCCGTTTGAGCCGTTCGATGTCCCCACTCGCGTTGGGCAAGTGTTCCAATACAGACGGATAAACAGGAAGCCCCTCCCCGTGGAGGGAATAATAGATCCACTGCCCCTGGCGTCGTTCCTTCACCAAACCGGCGCGGGCAAGCTTGCGCACATGCTGGGAAACCGCCGGCTGGGTCATACCCAGGATGGAGACCAGTTCACCTACACACAGAGCTTCTTCTTTCAGAAGCGCCAAGATGCGCAACCTGGTCTTGTCTGCCAAGGCCTTATAACATTCTGCCAGCCGATCGTATTCCATCCGTATCACCCGATTATATATAAGCATGTTCTTATATATTTGTCAATCACTTAATAGAGTACCCCTTTCTCCAAAACAGTTAAACATGGAGAAAGGCCGCCTCTTTCCATTCGACCAAAGCCCGGCTTTTGTTTTGTCCAGGCATCCGTTCTCCCCCGGTCATATTCTGATCACAGGAACCCAGCATGAGGGGGAGGTTCGATGTTTTTCCTGTTTCCGTTTCTGGGCAAGTTCAAAAAGTTGGTGTTTATCCAGGTGTTGATCATCCTATTTTTCACGTTGCTGTCTCTGGGTCCGCTTTTGTTGATCTTTTGATCCGCTCTCATGAAAGAAGCCCGTCGTGCCTTCGGCGAAACGGGCTTCTTTTTCATCCATCAGATTCCGCAGGTGGATTGTCCGCGCTTTTGCAGGTAGCGCTGATGATATTCTTCCGCCCGGTAGAAGGGGGCGGCGGGGACGATTTGTGTGACGACGGGATCTTTCCATTTACCCGATGCTTCCAGCTCCCGTTTGGACTTTTCCGCCTGCTCCCGCTGCTCCGGCGTGTGATAAAACACCACCGAACGGTATTGGGTGCCCACATCCGGACCTTGCCGGTTCAACGTGGTGGGATTATGGTTCTCCCAAAAAGTTTGCAGCAGTTCCCGATACGACACCACGGAGGGATCAAAGGTGAGGTCCACGACTTCGGCATGTCCTGTCTCATCCGAGCATACTTCTTCATAAGTGGGGTTTTCGGTGCTTCCCCCCATATATCCGACAGCAGTGGAGGTGACTCCTTTCACTCGGCGGAATTCTTCTTCCACTCCCCAAAAACAACCGGCTCCAAAGGTAGCTCGTTCCATCCCGGACACTCCTTTCACTTGCATATGGCTTATCATCCATGGTAGCGGAACAAAATCGGTTTCGGCAACCCGTCTTCCGATTCTCCCTGCCACATTTTTCCTCAAAAAGGGAGAAACCCGATGGGAAACGAAATCGTTAAAAAGGGCAGGGATAGAGGAACCTCACCAGAAGAAACACATAAAAAAACTCTTCCCTGAACGTCCCGTTCTATTTAATATGTGAAAAAGGGGGTTTTTCCAACATGAAACGTTTACAAGGCTACGGCATTTTTTCGCTCATCGTCTCTCTCGCTTTCGGTTTGTTCGCCTTCCCGCTGGCAGCATCGGCGGAAACCAGCAATACGGTTGTCACGCTGGGGGCGGATTTGAGTCAAGAGCAGCGCCAGGCCATGCTAGATGAGATGAAACTGGATTCCAGCGTGGACACGATTGACGTCAGTATCGATGACATCCGTCAATACTTAGGAAAAGGCACCTCGGGCGGCACCCCTTCCGGAGCCAATAACAAAGCATACTCTTCCGCCAGCATCACCCTGACGGAAGAGGGCAATGGAATCCGGGTTCAAGCCAAAAACGTCACGCGCGTGACGGAACAGATGTATGCCAATGCGTTGGTTACCGCAGGAGTAAAAGATGCGGACGTGTATGTCACTTCCCCGGAACCGGTAACCGGCACCGCCGCTCTCACCGGGATCATGATGGCTTTCGAAAAAGCATCGGATCAAACCATCAGCCAGGAACAGCGGGAAGTGGCCAACGAAGAGATGATGCAAACCTCCGAACTGGGTGAAAAGCTGGGAGATCCGGACAAAGCCGCCGAGTTCATGAACCAAGTAAAAGATGAAATCGCCAAGCAGCAACCGAAAAGCGAAGAAGAGGTACGCAATATCATCATTAATGTCGCCGGAGATCTGAATATCAATCTGAACGATCAGGACATCCAGAATATCACCAATGTCATGTATAAATTCTCTCAGCTCAACATCGATTGGGATGCACTCGGCAACCAGCTGAACAAACTGAAAGACGCACTCAGTTCAGAGGAAGCTCAGGGCTTTTTCGAGGAACTGTGGGCATGGCTGGCGGAACTGTTTGAATCCCTGAAATCCGCGTTCTCCAGCTGACGCCGTCTATCAAAAGACTGCCGACCATTTGAGTCGGCAGTCTTTTTTCGATGTGTCTGAACAATCCGTAGGGCGAAATCCCGGGTTGGTATGGCTGTCTTCGTTCCCGCGTCTCACCGATCCGGAATGGCCGCGGCCACTTTCGCCAGCGCCCGGCGAAGGCCACCGGCAAATCGGTAAAAAGCCGGGGTGGCCGTCTCACGCCTGCCCCTGTGGCTGAAGTCGTGAAAAAAGGAACGGCGCAACGATGTGGTCAGTTCCAGCTGCACTCCGATTTCATCTTGACCCCGGTTGCAAATATTGCGGCGGTGCGTACCGGCCATGGAAGAAGGGGCCCATCGGACGGCCATTCCCCATGCGCGAAGCTGGCTGGCGATGGCTTCCGCCGATTCCAAGTCCCGGCCCCCGATGAAACAGACCGGGTCTTCCCCGCGGGCTCCGTGAATCCCGACCACGCGTCGAGAAAGGCACAGCACATCGGCCAGCCGCGGTTCATCAAACCGGGTAGAAGTCAGATGCAGGTTTCGGTTTTCCCCAGGAGGCTTCATTCCTTCAAACCGATATAAATTCCATTCTTTCCCCGCGACCGCTTCCGCCAACTCCGAAGTGCCCCGTTCAATGCCGCCGCCGTGAATGGCCGCCAACGCAAAAAAGCGTTCTCCGTGAATCACCGTCTCCACCCGGTAATCCACTCCCTCCCGCTCCCGGCCGGACAACTCCTGATAGTTTCGGTAGCGGTCTCCCATGGTCTCTCCCCTCCTCTGCCGTCACAGCATGTGATCACAATATTCACCCACCCCCCATACTCCTGGGTAGCTGGGGCGGCCAAGCCTCTCCTTATTTCATGATCCGCCGGAATATCGAAAGACCGTTCTTACTGCCGGGATAGCGGAATGACATATCAAAGCGGGTGGTTTGCTTGACTACGCTTTTGTGGTGAGAGAAACAGTCGAAACTGTATTTTCCATGGTAACTTCCCATTCCGCTGTTCCCCACGCCGCCAAACGGAAGGTAAGGGCTGGCCAAGTGCATCAGCGTATCATTGATGCATCCCCCGCCGAAGGAGATTTCCTCCAGCACCTTTTCCTGCTTGGACCGGTCTTCTGAAAAATAATACAGAGCCAGCGGCTTGGGGTGGCGGGTTACCATTTCCACCACCTCCGACAATTGACGAAAGGGTAGGATGGGCAGAATGGGGCCAAAGATCTCCTCTTGCATCACGGAATCCTTCCAAGTCACTCCATCCAACACGGTAGGGGCAATCTTCAGCGATTCCGGATCGGATTCTCCGCCCACGACCACCCTTCCCTCCTTTAAAAATGAGGAGAGACGCTGAAAATGCTTTTGATTGACGATGCGGCCGTAATCGGGATTCTGCAGGGGGTTGTCACCGTAAAACGCCGTAATCGCCTCCCGGATCTTCTCCACCAACTCCTCCCGGATGTCTTCCTGAACCAGAAGATAGTCCGGTGCGACACAGGTTTGGCCTGCATTGGTATATTTCCCCCAGACAATCCGCTTGGCCGCCAGCGAAAGGTTGGCATCCTCGGACACAATGGCCGGGCTTTTGCCTCCCAGCTCCAGCGTAAGAGGAATCAGATTTTTAGAAGCGGCTTCCATGACAATCCGTCCCACAGGAACACTGCCGGTGAAAAAGAGAGTGTCAAAGGGCTGCTCCAACAAGGCTGTGCTGGTTTCCACCGCTCCTTCCACCACGGTGACATACTCGGGAGCAAACGTATCTGCCACCAGTTCGGCCAGCAGCTTCGATGTATGAGGAGTCCACTCGGAGGGTTTGATCACGGCACAGTTTCCGGCGGCGATCGCCCCTACCAGCGGAGCCAATGCCAGCTGAAAGGGGTAGTTCCACGGTGCGATGATCAGCGAGACCCCATAAGGCTCCGGGTAAATCAAACTTTTGGATCCAAACAGCATTTTTGATGTTTTTACCTTCTTCGGCTTGACCCACGACCGAAGACGCTTCCGCGTATAGCCGATCTCTTCCAGCAAGATCCCGACTTCCGTGGCATACGCCTCCATCTCCGATTTGTTCAGATCGTGACGGAGCGCTTCCAACACCTGAGGTTCCCATCGTTTCACCGACTCCCGCAAGGCGTCCAGCTGCCGCAGTCGAAAGTCCACATCCCGCGTTTGACCCGAGTGGAAAAAGGATCGTTGCTTTTCCAGCACGGACTGACTTCGTTCCCGTTCCGCCTGCCTCTCTTCCATCTCCGTCCCTCCCCATTCTGTCTGATCCGTAACCAGTCTCTGAAAGAATACACCCCATAAAAAAGTTTTACAATACAAAAAAAGGCCCTGCCTGATGGCAGGCCACTTCGCTCCCTGGCCTCGCGACATCACCTGGGACACACCTGGATGTCAAGGCCCTTCTTCCTCTCGTTAACGCTTCATCTGCTTCCGCTTCCGGTACGTGATCACTCCAAAGTATCCAGACACAACCAGAATGCCCACCAGGATGACACCATCGATGATCCAAGTCATCGTTTGATCCCTCCCCCTGTGGCAATTCCTCTCTATAATCAGCATATTCCCGCTTCTTCCCTTTGCCACGCGCTTTTTTCTGGCAAAACGAATGAGAAAAGATGGAATTCACCGAAGAGGGAGGGACTGAGGCTATCCCTGCTGAAGGGTTCCTGCCGCTTTGACCCGAATCCGGACCGCATTGCCCGGCAGGTATGCCAACGGAACGTCCTCCACGTCCACGATGGTTACCGTGGCTGGATCCGCCCCCGCTTTGACAGCATCCCCCACTGCCGTTTTTTTTGCGTGCTCCATCGCTTCGGAACGGCTCAACTCCGACAGCGAATACACCCGTTCCACTTGTCCGCTCACCTGACCGATCGCCGCTCCGATCGCGTTGGCCACATCGTAATCCCCATGCCGGATCACTTCCGACACGCCCTCCAGTCGATCCGGAAGCAAGACGCTTCCGCCTCCCACCAGGATGGCCGGCACCGGTGCCGCACTGGTCTTCATCCGGTCGATGGCTTCTTCCACAGTGGTCACCATCCGTTGATACGCTTCTTCGCACCAACGGGCCTCCGCCGCGCTCTTTTGGGGCATCTTCAGTTGCGGACCGTTCCAATCGATCCGGCCCGCGGCGACGGCTACATCCGTGGCCGTCCAGGTATCTCCGCCAAACACCCTCGCTTTTTGATGGAGACGGTATCCGACGCTGTCCGGTCCCAGCGTGACGGCCCCTGCCCCGCCACGTACCACGGTTCCGCCGCCCAACCCCACCGACAGCAGATCGGGCATACGGAAGTTGGTGCGCACCCCGCCAATCTCCACCGCCACGGCTGACTCCCGCGGAAAACCCTTGACCAATACGCCGACGTCCGTCGTGGTGCCGCCCACATCCACCACCAGCCCTTCACTGTAGCCGGACAGATGGGCCGCACCCCGGATTGAATTGGTGGGACCGCAGGCAATCGTCAGGATGGGATACTGACGAGCATAGTCCGCCGACATCAGGGTACCGTCGTTCTGCCCTAGAAAGAGAGGCGCCCGGATCCCCTCCCGTTCCAATGCCTGCTGAAATCCGCGCACCACTTGTTCTGCCGTCCGCATTAAGGCTGCATTCAGGATGGTGGCGTTTTCCCGTTCCACCAGACCGATACTGCCTACTTCATGGGATAGGGATACGGGAACCGAATCCCCCCACTCCGCCCGCACAATCGCCTCCGCCTCCCGCTCATGGCAGTCGCTCACCGGAGCGAACACGGAAGTGATCGCCACCGCGTCCACCTGTCCTTCCATCCGCCTTAATGCCGCCCGGATCTCGGTCTCTCCCAGGGGAGCGATCATGCGGCCATCAAACTCGTGGCCGCCGGGAACCAGATAACCGTGTTCTCCCAAGGCCGCCTTCAGATCGGACGGCCACCCGGTCATCGGCTGAATCGCCGCTGTCGCCGGCAACCCGATCCGGATGACGCCCACCCGGTTGAGCCGTTTCCGTTCCACCACCGCATTGGTGCAGTGAGTGGTTCCCAACATCGCATATTGGACCCGGGAAGGATCCACCCCACCATCCCGGATCACCCGGCTCAATGCCGTCACGATCCCCTCTTCCACATCGTCAGTGGTTGCGGTTTTCACTTTGGCGATACAGCGCAGTTCCTCATCCAATATAACCGCATCGGTGTTGGTTCCCCCCACGTCGATCCCAATCCGAACACTCACCTTGCTGCCCCCTCTGTACGAAGTCGTTCTTCCACCGGCACATAATCACATTCATAACCGAAATAACGAGGTCCCACCGCCTCGATCCCCGCTGTGGTCCGCCATTTGGGATGACAAGGAATCGCGGTGACACTGACCCGGTTTCCATACCGCAGTCCTTCCGTTGTAATCGGCGAACCGGTTTCCCGGTCCAGTACCGCGATTAGATCGGGAGTCGTCGCCCGGGGTTTCCCCCCTTCCAGGGCGAGAAGATGCTCGTTTTGAAAATACAGCTGCATCCGTCGGCCTGCCCACTCCCCTATCCCTTCAAACAAGGCTTCTCCTCTAACAAAACCGGTGTCCATCCGTCGCTTTATATCGGACACCTTTCCTTGAAACAACTCAAACCCGCCCAGGTGGTCCAACACCGTCCGCACCGGATCCTCATCGGTCCCTTGGGACTCCGTGATCAGCCGACCGATGGCTTCCGCTTGGGTTAAGGTTCCGAGAATTCCGCTTTCCTTCAACTGCCGGCCCGTGACAGAAAAAGCGGCCAGTGTCGCAGCGCCGCCCATCTGGATGGTCAGGCTGCGGGCAAAGCGTTCCCCCCATACACTGTCTACTGTGTGCATCAGCACCCGGTTTCCCTTTTCATCCGCCATCACCGCAGGGGAGGGATTGATTCCATCCAAGTAAAAGGTGACCATCTGCATTTCCGGAAATGCCCGGCCCATCGCATCCACATCCACGATCGGCAGTCCCAGCTGCGCGGCTGCCACCACCGGGATCAAGGAGTTGAAACCGCCGATCTCAATCGGCATCGTTGCGGCAATCGGCCGGCCCGCATGTTGTTGCAACAGGTCGAACACCATTCCCAATTCTTTTCCCGATGGGAATTTCTCCAGCATCACCGTCGGCGCTCCCATCATGGCAGCCGGTACGATCCATGCGTCGTCATCCAGTTCGTCCACGCTGATCAAGGGGATCGGCCCGTGTTCCTTCACCGCCTGCAGGGCCATCAACTTTCCGAGAAAGGGATCCCCCCCTCCCCCCGTTCCCAGGACAGCCGCACCTACTGCGATATGTTCAATCGCTTCCGGATCAATCTGCCGTAACATTCCTCTCCTCCATTCTGTTTGAAAAGAAACCCGAAACCCGCCATCGGATTTCAGGTCCGATTCCACCGTTTTCACGAAGCCGCCGACATATCGGACTGTTTCTCGGACGCGTTCCCGATTTTACCCAACAGGTACTGCAGCACCAGAGCGGATAAAAATCCGTCCAGCGCCGGGAGGGTGGTGAGAGTCAACCAACCGAATCCACCGCCGGCGACTGGCGTGGTCGCAAAGGCAATCCCGGATGCCGCCGCCCAAGCCGCCATGGAACGCCACATCATGACAGGAATCTTTTTCTCCTGGATGAACGAGAATTGAAACCGGTGTTTATTGAGCAGGAAATACTCCGCCGTGTAAATGCCTCCCAGCGGTGCGATCAATACCGTCAAAAGGGAGAGGAACGGAATAAACCAATCGTAGATCCCCACCACCGCCAACGTGGTGCCGATGATTCCCGCCCCGATGGTCAAGTGCCATTTGGGAATGTTCCGAATCACCACCGAAAACCCGAGAGCCGCTGAGTACAGATTGTTATCGTTGGTGGTCCACTGGGCGAATATCAGAATCAACAAGGCGGATGTTCCCAGCCCCAACGTCAGGAAGATTTCGATAAGATCCCCTGTTCCCACCGCTTTCGCCAGAATGACCGCAATCGCGATCATAATCACATTGCCCACAAAAAAACCGAAAAAAGCGGACAAAACCGCATCCTTTGTGGTTTTAGCCCACCGGGAGATATCCGGCGAGATCACCGCCCCTACCATAAAGGCCCCGGCCACCAGCGACATCCCCAGCCCGATCGTCATGGCGCCGTTGGAGGAATCAGCGATCAGCGCGCCGATGGATTGCGCTTTGGAAACGGAATAGAGCGATCCAATCAGAAGCCCGATCATCAAGGGAACCGCAATCAGGCTCAACTTCTCAATCGCCCGGTAGCCCAACACCGCCGTCGTGGTCATCAACACTCCGCCGATCAACGAAAGAAGCCAGGTGGGCACCTCCACACCCAACACGTTTTGGACCACCACCAGGGCACTGGCCCCAAAAAAGCCGGCTTGAACCCCAAACCATCCAAACAAGGTGGTCGCCAACAGGATGGAGACGATTCGGGAGCCCACTTCCCCAAAGGTATAACGACTCACCATCGCCGTGGACAAGCGGGTTTTTGCCCCGACATAGGCACATAGGGCTGCGATCGTCGCAACCAGTATCGACCCGATCACGGTGGCCGCCATCGATTCCGCAAAGGAGAGATTGTCGGCCAGCTGCCCCCCCAACAAAATGGCGGCCAGGTTGACCGCGATGGCGATATAGACCAATGCCAATGTCCACCAGGGTTTCCGTAATGACAAAGGAACCGGTTGCCGTTCAAAATCCTGGAATTTGTCCGTCGTTTCACGCATCACCTGTCATCTCCTTCGTTTCATCGGTGTGAAAGGAAGCTCCCAATGACACAACCCCTCGTCCATCACCAGACAACCACAACTACTTCGGAAACAACCACGCCAGGTCTACTAGGGCGTGTCTGATAAATCCGTAGCGCGAGATCCCTGGTCGGTATGGCTGTCTTCGTTTCGTTGCAAAAAGCGCAAAGGCTCTCCGCCAGCCATACCGACCCTCCCTTTTACTCACGGAAGATTGAATTACCAGACAGGCCCTAGATCGATAGTCTTATGGAAAATCTTTTTCGCCAAAATTTTACCACAACTCAAAAGTCTCACAAACGTTTTTCGACCGTTCTCGATTAAATATCGGATTAAATTCTAAAGAGATTCCAAAATGAATCCACATCGATTACAATTTTAGGGAGAACTCAACAGAGAGGATTCGATGCCATGAAACCATTGCCCATGAGCGAAGTCGGTGAAATCATCCGCAAAACGCGTAAAGAGCGCGGCCTCCGACTGGAAGACCTGGCAGACGAACACATCTCCCCGGCCACCATCAGCAACATTGAACGCGGCGTCCCCCATGTCAGCAACGAACGGGCCATCTACCTGCTCCAAAAACTGAATATTAGGATGGATCACCTGCCCGGCCTTCTGGCGGAAGAACAGGAAGAGCTGGAACGGCTGAAAAACCGCCTCTTTTATATCGAATGCCTGGGAGGGGCCGGCAATCCGGAAAAAGCGTTAAAACTGTTGAACGAGTTGGGAGTGGACGATCATCATGTATACGGTGCCACCGTTTATTATCTGAGAGGAAAGTGTCATGCATATATGAATCAATGGGACAAAGCGGAACGCCACCTGCGAAAAGCGATTCATCTATCTTCTTCCAATCCTTTGCATCGGGAATTAAATACAGAAGCAGCCACTTATCTGGAGTTGGGCTTTTGTAACTATCGAACCAATAATCTGAATATCGCATTGGATCATACCCGTAAAGCGCTGGCGGTATTTAATCCTCACGGAGCAAGAAAGTACTTGGAGTTTATACTCCATATGAATATTGCCATCTATCTTGAACGCTTAGGCAGGGTGAGTGAAAGTTTACAAGTTGTATTATCCATATGGGAACGAAAGAATGAAATCGTTAGCAATAGTGTTCTCTTAACTTTCTACTGGCTGCGTGCCGAACTGGCACGAAAAAGCCACTTATTTGAGGAGGCGATTCGATACAGTTACGAGGGGTTGGAAATTGCCAGATTAAACAAAAACCATTCCTTAATGTTCGATTTGTGGAGTGTATTGGGCAGCGTATACTTAACCAAAAAAGAGCTGGCCTGGGCAAGGGATTGCTTCATGGCCGCACTGGATCTGGTCGACAAGATTACCCCTCCTGCCAAAACCACCACCGTCTACAGCCGTCTCGGAGTGTTATATCTCTCTCAGAACGACCTCGATCAAGCGGAACAGATGCTGCAGAAAGCGATTCAAATCAGTGAGCAGGCCAATGACGCCCCCCGATTGATCCGATCCTTGATCATTATGGGCGATCTTTATCGAAACAAGGGAGACGACAAAAAGGCCCAATCCTTTTATGAACGCGTCCTGTCCTTGGCAAAGCAACACGGCTATCGAAAGATGGAATACATGACCTTGCTCCGCCTGCCCGACTTCTGGAAACAGGAAAATCACTCTCTCTACTTGGAGCTTGTCGATGAAATGATCTAGCGGCAAGAGAAAATCCCCGGCTGACCAAATCGCAGCCGGGGATTTTTAGCCGATTCAACATTTACAGGCCATCAACATGTTGCCGTCGGGATCTTTGAAGTTGAACCAGTGTCCGTTTTGGATACCGGTGGTGATCTCCACATTCTTGCCTTTCAGAAACGCATACGCCTCTTCGATGTCATCCGTATTGAAATGGAAGAGAGGGGCTGTGCCCGGGGATCGCTGGGGATAAATCTTGCTGTCCAGGACCAAGCCATTTCCCCCTTGTAACGGAATCACATACAGATGCCCGTATTGGATCTCTCCGTCCGGCTCCAAGCCCAAAATCTCACAGTACCAATCTCTCGCTCGTTCCAAGTCGCTTACGGGGATAAAGGTCGCACCGATTTTGTTTTGAATGGGACTGGACACACGTTTCCCCCCTGATTAAAATGATATCCTTTTTCTCTTTCTACTCTTCCTTCCCCCGTCCCTTCCACTGATCCAGCTCCGACCGGATTTTTCGAATCTCTGCCATCAGCTGTTGCCGTACTCCCTCATCTTCCGGCTCTTCCGCACCCATCAGTTGGGTGAGACGAAGTTCCAGCATTCGGATCCGGTCTGGGTCGGTATGGGAACGGGCGGTGGCTTGCCGCTTCCGTTCCAGGTAAGCGTGATAGCCCTCCTCAAACAACGCCAGGCGACCGTTTTCCAAAGAGGCGACACGGTTGGCGATAAGCGAAAGCAAAAAACGGTCGTGGGAAACCAACACCATCGATCCGGGATAGTGGGCCAAGGCTTCTTCGATCCGTTCCCGGGTGGGAATGTCCAGGTAGTTCGTCGGTTCGTCCAAAATCAGGAGGTTGGCGCGGGAAAAGTACAGGCGTACAAATGCCACCCGACAGCGCTCTCCCATACTGAGGGAGCCGATTCGTTGAAAAACCGAGTCCGCTCGGAACAAAAACGACGCCAGAATGTTGCGGGCTTCGGTGCGGGTCATGCCGGGAAGGCGCAGCAAACTGTCCAAGATCGTCTCCTGTGGATCGAGGATCTCCAGCTCCTGGGCAAAGTAGCCGATCCGCAGTTCCGGATGGCGGCGCACTTCCCCCCGTTGCGAGTGAAGCTCGCCGGTCAATAGTTTCAACAAGGTAGTTTTGCCGCTCCCGTTGGCTCCCGTCAAGGCCAGCCGATCTCCGGGACGAATATCAAAATCGATTCCGTCCAGCAACGCTTTCTCCCCGTATCCAAAGGCGAGATCCGTCACCGTCAGCAGGTGTCGCCCCTCGATGGGAGCAGCGTTTAGCCGCACCTGAACGCGGGGGTTCTCCCGGGGTCGCTCCACCCGGTTTTCCTCCAACCGCCTTAATGCTTCCTCCTTCGCTTTGGAGCGGGTTTGATTTTTTTGCGCCTTTTTCTTCAAAAACGGATTGCGTTCCCCGGCGGCGGCATGGGCCCGGTGAAACCAGGTCTGGTATCGACGGATCGACTCCTCCAGCTTTTTCTTTTCCTGTTCTTGCTTCCGCCACAAGGCTTCCTGCGCTTTCCGCTCCTGATCCCGGTGTTCGGTAAAGCGGCTGTATCCGCCCCGGATAGCGCGGGTCCCGGTTTTGGACAGTTCCACCGTAACATCGGCCACCCGATCGATAAACCAACGGTCATGGGATACAAACAGCGCCGCGCCATTCCACCCCGACAACCACGTCTCCAACCACTCCAATGTGGATCGATCCAAATGGTTGGTCGGTTCGTCCAATAACAGGAACTCCGGACGCTTCACCATAAGCTGCGCCAACTGGGCCCTCGTCTTCTGACCCCCGCTGAGCTGTTCCATGGAAGTGTCGGATACACCCGGTGTCAGCCCCAGGTGTTTCATTGTCCGCAGCACTTCCACTTCCCATTCGTAACCGCCCGCATTCTGATACGCTTCCTGGCAGGCTCCGTAGCGGGCAATCCGAGCCTCCAACTTTTCACCCGCATCCTGTTCCAAGCTTCGCTCCGCCTGCCGCAACTCCCGGTAAAGCCGAAACAGCCTCGGGTGCCCCGAGCGGACGTAATCTCCTGCTGTTATGGAAGAAGGGAACGTTTCCTGTTGGTTTAGGATTCCCCAGCGGTCTACGGAAACCGACCGGTTGACGGTGCCCCCGTCGGGCGTGATCACCCCTGCCAATACCTTCAACAGGGTCGTTTTGCCCACACCGTTGGCTCCGATCAGGGCCACTTTTTCCCCCGGGCGCACCTGGATATCCCCATCCTCAAACAATATCCGTCCACCCGCTTCCACTTTCAGCCCCGCCGCTTTTACCACAAACATCGAACCACACTCCCTTTGCTCCAAATAAAAACACAGGCGTTTTTCGCCTGTGCGGATGCAAAAGGGCCGGAAGACGGTACTATTTCGCTCAGCATCTGTATCTGATCGATCCCGCATCAGACACACTTCACTGACAAAATCCGATCTTCCCCCGGTTGTTCGTTTGTCCGAAAAAGGACAGACTGCTCCCGACCGCTTTCGCCTCGAACAGGCGATCCCGCCACCGTATCGGTTTGGGTGAGAGATTAGCGGTCTTTTCTCATGTCGAGTGGGAACAATCCTCCTTTTGTTTTCGTCACCTTTGATCATACTCGTTTCAGCCGGATTTGTGAAGTCCAGGAGTCAGCCCGCACCTGAAGTCGCTTTTAGTGGAGCATGCTTCACCAGATAACGAACCACACTGTCATCGCGATGATGTCCGATCACGTGAGTGGCTGCTTTTTTCAAGGGTTCCCAGGCATTGGAGACGGCAATCGCCCGGCCCGCCAGCCGGAACATGGGAAGGTCGTTGGCCTGGTCCCCAAACACGGTCAACTCCTTCCGGGACAATCCCTCCGATTCCAACAACACTTGAATCGCCTGGTCCTTGGTCGCCTGTCGATCATGAACCGTCA
This sequence comes from Desmospora profundinema, assembly GCF_031454155.1. Lineage (GTDB taxonomy): Bacteria > Bacillota > Bacilli > Thermoactinomycetales > DSM-45169 > Desmospora > Desmospora profundinema. The sequence continues at coordinate 22,580 of NZ_JAVDQG010000006.1, read as the reverse complement.
ACCAGTACCAGCCCGGAGCATAGATCTCATGAATCAGATGGGTCTGAACCCGATCTCCGCACTGCTTTCGGATCTTTTCAGCTAACGGAGCCAATCGTTCCACCCGATCGATAAAGACGATACAAACCACCATCTCACGGATACTGCGAGCCAAAGGGACGCCGTCCCGCAAGCGAGGATCCCGTTCCCGCACCCGCTCCCGATAATAATCGGCCATCCCCTGATTAAGGATATCGCCCACGTATAACCGATCTTCCCGTCCGTCAAAAGTGGTGACAAAGGGGGAACAGCCCGCTTGCCGTCCCCACTCGATCACTTCGGGAACCAGCGGACGCTCAATGGCATGGACCACTTCGTGCCTCCCCGTGCGGAGATCACTGATAAACGCACCGTTCAGCTCAATCACCGGCATCCGGATCGGTAAGTCCTCCAGAATATTGCGAATCGAAATCACGTTGCGGGCACTGGCCACGGTAAAGGGCAGGCCTTTCTCCAGCAGCCTTTTCAGCTGGCGGCGGCTGTATGTCGATAAAGACGCCGTCGGGTTCAACAATGTCCCATCCAGATCCGATACAAACAATTGGCGTGGTCCCATTGGTATCCCCCTTTTTTGGTAATAGAAAATATTGTATCACTTTTGACACCGGAATAAAAGCATCCATTTTACTAATACAGAGTTGGAAGGCGCATTGGACAGGAGGTGGTATAATAAAACCAACCCGGTTTTACCGGGTTGGTTTCAAATTGATCATTATTCCGGAACGAAGACCAACTGCAGGATAAACAACACCATAAACAGGATCAGAAGAGGATGAACCTCACGGATTTTCCCACGTACCTTCAGCAACGGATAGGTGTTAAACCCGAAGGCGATTCCCGTAGCAATGCTGAAAGTCAGCGGCATGCTCAACATGACGATAAAAGCGGGAAACGCTTCGTCAAAGTCTTCCCATTTCACCTTAGCCAGTTCGGACAGACGATCATCAACGCAGGAGCAGTAATGACCCGCAATGCCGCCACCTGACTAACCACCGGAGCGAAAAACAGGGTTCCCAGCAAGAGCAGGCTTACCACAATTCAAAGGAGGAAATCTCTACATGGAGTGGTTGGAAAAGCTGGCCACCGCCAGCATCATCGCAGTGACCGCCATCATTGTCTATGCGATAGTAAAAAACGTGATTGCTCGCCTGGTGGAAACGCGCATCCGCAACCGTGAAGCGGCGGAACCGCGGATCGATACCTTGAAAACATTGTTATCCAGCCTCACCGGCTACGTCATCTTTTTCATCGCCTTTGTGGCCATTCTGCGGGAATTTGATGTGGACACCACGGGAATCCTCGCCAGCGCCGGGATTCTTGGTCTGGCCATCGGTTTTGGAGCTCAGGGTTTGGTTAGTGACATCGTGACGGGTTTTTTTGTGTTGCTGGAAAACCAGGTGAATGTGGGGGAGTATGTCACCATCAACGGCTATTCCGGAATCGTAGAGGAAACCGGACTCCGCTGCATTAAAGTACGGGGAATGAACGGCGACCTCCACTACATCCCCAATCGAGAGATCGGCGCATTGACCAACCACTCCCGCGGCAACATGCAGGCATTGGTGGATATCGGAATCGCCTATGAATCCAATGTGGACGAAGCGATTCAAGTGATGCAAAAAGCTTGTGACCGGCTGGCACAGGACATGCCCCAAATCGTAGAAGGCCCCAACGTGTTGGGTGTGCAAAGCTTGGAGAACTCCGACATGGTGATCCGGATCCTGGCCAAAACAGAAAACGGAGAGCAGTGGGCAGTGGAACGTGCGCTGCGCAAAGAATTGAAAAAAGCCCTGGATGAAGCGGGCATCGAAATCCCTTACCCCCATCGCACCATTGTGCAAAAATAAGGGTTGGAATAACCGTCCTGTCCCACGCATAAAACCATGGGGAATCCCCTCTTCAGGGGATCTGAACTCATGACAAAGGAGAGGGCACGATGAAACGAACCGCAGAATTCGTGTTGGGATTAATCGGGGGAATTTTGGGGGCGGGAGCGGGCTTGCTTGTACTTGCGGGAGGACTGTTTGGGCAAGCCTACGTGGATTTGATGGACGAAGCTGAAACCATGGCGGAAATCGATGCAACCTGGATCACCGTGGTCGGCGGCTTGCTCCTTCTGCTGTCCATCGCTTCAATCGTCTTTTCCGTTCCCTCCATGATCCGGAAAAACCATGTGTTAAGCGGTATCATTCAATTGGTGGCCGGAGTGGGCGGATTTCTGCTCGCCAGTTTCCTCTGGCTGATTCCCGGCATTCTCATGATCCTGTCGGGAGCTCTCAGTTTCCGGAAACCCAAAGCCGACAGCGGTGGATCCGCTCCGCAATCCTGAAGGTAATGGAAAATTAACATTTCATTAAACTAGCCTTATCACTGGTTGTTTACCCTGGAATCAGCGGTAACCCCCTTTACCGTATCCAGCAATAATCCGCCCACCCAACCGGCCTCTCATCTCCCCGGAGGTGGGTCTTTTTTTTTGATATACTGTAAGGGAATAAACCTTATCGGAGGGGATGTCCATGTACCACATCACCGTCTATGACAATGAAGGCAAGAAACTTCTGGATGAGCCGATCAAGGCTGCCGACGACCAAACAGCCAAAGCCAAAGGGCACGAGTTGTTGCAGGAAAAAGAGTACGCATCCTATCCGTTTCGCATTCTTCACACATCTGGAAGGCTCGTGGAATTCCTGAGCCATAAGGGGAAATCGGCCAAAAGCACATCTGCATGAAAAAAGGCGGGGAAAATCCCCGCCTTTTTGGTGTAAAAGCAAAATGAAAAAGTCCCTTTCTCTTAAGCCGCAATTCCTCTGGGAAATGAGTGTTAATCCTTTACCACCGACACATTTGCCTCCACCGCCAACTCCACATTGCCCCGGAGGGCATTGGAAATCATGCAGTGGCGTTCGGCCCGTTCCGTAGCCGCTTCCGTCTGCTCCAGATGACCGGCAGTGGCGGTGGCCTCCAGGATAACCGTCGGGCGGTGTGTGATTCGTTCAAATTTCAAACCCCGCTCTTCCCGGACGACCCCTTCGGTCTCCAGGGTGAGCTCCTTCACTGGGATGGCCGCCCGCTCCAGCATCGCCGCCAAGGTGATCAAATAGCAGGTGGCAGCCGAGCCGATCAGCATTTCATCGGGATTGGTTCCTACTCCCGGTCCCCTCATTTCTTCCGGAATGGAAATCTCGCTTTTTAAATTTCCTGCGTCGATGGTGCCGATCCCGTTCCGTCCCCCTTGCCAGCGGGCAGTCAGGTGGAAATGGTGTTTGGCCATGTTTGTTCCTCCCCATGAGTGAGTCATCCGGATTAAGTGTACCATTCCGCTGTTAGAGATGGGGAACGCAAAACAGAACCGCCACCTGCTCCTTCCTACAGGGAATACAACTCCCCGTATTTCTGTTTCAAATACCGGACATACGGATCGATGGTAAGCGGAGAGCCGGTCACCCGTTCCACCAGTTCCGCCGCCGTAAATTTTCGGCCGTGTTGGTAGATGTTCTCCCGTAACCAGCCGTGGAGTGTGTCAAAGGTTCCTCCACGGATCTGATCCGGTATCTCGGGATGGGCTTTTAAGGCCGCCTCATAAAATTGAGCGCTGAGAATATTGCCCAACGTATACCCTTGGAACATGCCTCCGATGGTCCCGAAGTGCCAGTGGACATCCTGCAGAACCCCGTCCCTGTCCCCGGGATCGAACACCCCCAAGTCACGCTTGTACCGCTCGCGCCACGCTTCAGGCAGATCCTTCACCGCCAATTTCCCTTCCAACAGATCCAGCTCCAGATCAAAGCGGATCATCACGTGCAGGTTATAAGTCAGCTCGTCGGCGGCGGTTCGGATCAGCGAAGGTTCCACTTTGTTGATCGCGCGGTAGAACGTATCGAGGGAAACGTTTTTCAGCTGCTCCGGAAACGTCTCCTGCAGCTGGGGATAAAAGTGCTCCCAAAATCCGCGGCTGCGACCGACGATGTTTTCCCACAGGCGGGACTGGCTTTCATGGACGCCGGAGGAGGTGCCCCGTGCCAGCGGCGTTCCCTCCAATTCCATCCGGATCCCCTGCTCGTACATGGCGTGCCCCGACTCGTGGATGGTGCAAAAGAGAGCCTCCCCCAGACGGTTTTCCTTCAGACGGGTCGTGATGCGCACATCACCCACGGAAAATTTCGTACAAAAAGGATGAAGGGTACGATCCTGCCGCCCCCGACTGAAATCATAGCCCAGCCGTTCGATCACCCTCAGCCCGAAATCCCATTGCTGCTGTTCGGGAAAAGATTGCCGCAGGCAGGAATCGTCCGCAATCGGCTGTTCCACCACCTGTCGAACCAAGGGGACCAGTTCGCTTCGAAGCCGGGAAAACAGCGACCGTATTTCCTCCGCTTTTAACCCTTCCCTGGCAAATGACTCGATTAAGGGGTCGGCCAGGTGGTCAGGTTCAAAGTATCGGGCGTATTGGCGACTATACTCCAACGTCTTCTCCAGATACGGTTCCACCTTTGAAAAATCATCAGCCGGACGAGCTTTTGACCATGCTTGATAAGTCGCGGCAAAATGTCGGGTCATCGTTTCCATGAACGCCGCCGGAACCCGGCTTTCCCGTTCAAACTGTTTGCGTGCCACTCGGATCAGGCTGGCCTCATCCGAATCGTAAGGGAGGCTTTCCTCATACGGTTGCAACTTTTCGAGCAGCCGTCCCAGACGGGGATGGGTCCAGCGTTCATGAAGCAGCCAGCTCAGCAACGCCCGCTGCCGTCCACGGGCGGCAGCCCCGCCAGCAGGCATAGGATTGATCCCAATTTAACAAAGAAGAAACACAAGTTAAGTCATATACTTCAGACAAATATGATTTCAACTCTTGCAGTTGCTTTTCCATGCCATCCTCCTCTCCCACCCGGCTGAAAATCCGGATGAACCTTCTTTCAGCGTAACTTTAGGTAGTCTAAATTTCGAGCGGCTTTCTATTCATAATAGAAAAACCCCCAGCGGGGGTCAGGTTACAACGCGTACAGCTCGCCAAACTTGGTTTTCAGGTAGCGGACATACGGATCGATGGTAAGCGGGGAGCCGGTGGCCCGCTCCGTCAGTTCCTGTGCAGTGTACTTGGCGCCGTGTTGATAGATATTCTCCCGTAACCAGCCGTGAAGCGTATCAAATCTTCCTTGCCGGATTTGATCGGGAATCTCGGGATGGGCTTTTAAGGCCGCTTCATAATATTGAGCACTCAGGATGTTGCCCAGGGTGTACCCTTGGAACATGCCGCCGATGGGACCAAAGTGCCAATGGACATCCTGCAGAACTCCGTCCCGATCCCCCGGATCAAACACGCCCAGATCGCGCTTGTACCGTTCGCGCCACGCTTCAGGCAGGTCTTTGACCGCCAATTTCCCTTCCAGCATGTCCACTTCCAGATCAAAGCGGATCATCACATGCAGGTTATAAGTCAGCTCGTCGGCGTCGGTCCGGATCAGCGAGGGTTCCACTTTGTTAATCGCTCGGTGGAATGTGTCGAGAGAAACAGTCTTCAATTGTTCCGGGAACGTCTCCTGCAATTGCGGATAGAAGTGCTCCCAAAATCCGCGGCTGCGTCCCACAATGTTTTCCCACAGGCGGGACTGGCTTTCATGAACGCCGGAAGAGGTGCCCTCCGCCAGGAGTGACCCTTCCAAATCCACCCGGATGCCCTGTTCGTACATGGCATGACCCGCCTCATGAATGGTACTGAAGAGAGATTCCGCCAGATAATTTTCCTTCAGACGCGTTGTGATCCGCACATCTCCCAAGGAGAACTTAGTCATAAACGGGTGGTGTGTTTTGTCTTGGCGTCCCCGGTTGAAGTCGTAACCCAACTCTCGAATCACTTTCAGGCCAAAATCCCACTGCTGTTGCTCCGGAAACGTTTGGCGCAGGCAGGAATCGTCCGCCGGTTCTTGGGCCGTCACCTGTTTCACCAGCGGAACCAGTTGCTCCCGCAAGTCGGAAAAGAGCCCCCGAATCGTCTCTGTTTGGTATCCTTCCATGGCAAACGCGTCAATCAGCGGGTCGGCGATGTGATCGTACTCAAAATACTCGGCAAAGCGCCGGCTGTAGTCCAGCGTTTTTTCCAAATACGGTTTCACCATGGAAAAATCATTGGCTGGACGGGCCTGGATCCATACTTGATATGTATCGGAGAAATGATTGGTCATCTCCGCCACAAACTCCGCCGGAACCCGGGTGGCACGATCAAATTCCTTCCGTGCCACCCGGATCAGACCGGCTTCGTCGGAATCGTAGGGCAGGCTCTCTTCATCAGACTGCAACGCATCCAACAGCTGCCCGATTGCAGGGTCAGTCAGTTTTTCGTGGGATAGCTTTTCCAGTACAGCCATCTGCCGCCCGCGAGCCGCCGCCCCTCCCTCCGGCATATAGGTGGCTTGATCCCAGTTTAATAGTGCGGTCACACACCTCAACTCATAAACTTCAGTCAATCGACTTTTCAGCTCATTCAGCTTTGTCTCCATCCCCATCCTCCTTCTGGGTGAACCCCTTCCTACTCGTCGTCCTGAAAGAGCTCCCCCTTTGTCCGCTCAGAAGAGACATACAGACTCTCCATTCCTATGGTACCCTTTGATCCAAGCCATTTTCAACTCCCAATTCGAACACCTGTTTTTGGTGGCTGAACGCTTGACAGTGAAAACGATTCAGATTATCTATTAATCAGTCCATCTGTTTCTCTTAGACCATCATGGGGAACGGATTAAATATGTGACTTTATCATGATCGGCTCGATCTCCTTCATCGGAAATGCTATGGTTTGTGGTTTCAAAGGAAATCCTAAGAGTATTGCTCTATCATCCCTGTTGGTATCGGCTGAAGCGTTTCAAACAAATACCGGTGGGTATTCTCCACGTGTGACTCATGGAAACGGATCGAGGAGGGTAATCGATGGGATATTATAAGAACACAAAAGGCTTCCCCCTAATCGCTGTGATCGTCATCGCCTTAATCACAGGTGTCGTCAGTTCACTCTTCACCTTAACCCTGGCCCTGTCCCCCATTTTGACAAGCGAAGGCCTTTCTTTTCAGAAAACCTCCACATCAAACCCCACCCCGGACGAGGAGACCGTCACCACACAGCCGGTCAGTGTCGACGTAAACAGTGATGTCACCAAAGCCGTGCAAAAAGCATTGCCTGCCGTTGTCGGTGTGGTAAATATACGGGATAGCAGAAACCCATTCACCTCCCAATCGGAAGATCAGGGCACCGGTTCCGGAATCGTTTACGCCAAGGAAAACGGGAAAGCCCGGATTGTCACCAATCACCATGTGATCAATGGAGCCGATGAAGTCCACGTGGTTCTCTCCGACGACAAAGATGAAAAAACCGTCAAGGCGACTGTACTGGGCAGTGACGAAGCGACCGACCTCGCCGTTTTGGAAATCCCCGATGAAGAGGTGAAAGCCGTCGCCGAATTGGGAAACTCCGACACCATCAAAGCCGGGGAGCCCGCCATTGCGATTGGAAATCCGATGGGCATGCAGTTTTATCAGACAGTCACCTCCGGCATCATCAGTTCTCCCAAACGACAGATGCCGCTCGCCGGTAACCAATCCATGAACGTCATCCAAACGGATGCCGCCATCAATCCCGGTAACAGCGGTGGAGCCTTGGTCAACAGTGCCGGTCAGGTGATCGGGATCAACAGCATGAAGATCGCCCATCAGGGGATCGAGGGGATCGGGTTTGCCATTCCGGTAAACGAAGCAAAGCCCATTATCCAGGATCTGATCCAACACGGCAAAGTGAAGCGGCCCTTTATGGGAATCGCTATGAGAGACTTGGATACCCTCTCCCCAAACGACCGCGAAACCAAACTAAACCTGCCGAGTTCCGTCACCCGAGGAGCCGTCATCCTGGAAGTGACACCCGACAGCAGTGCTTCGGAAGCGGGCCTGGAGCGTCTGGATGTCATCGTGGAGCTGGATGGGCAGAAGGTGAAAAACGCGGCTGAAATCCAGTCGTATCTATGGAATAAAAAAGAGGTGGGGGATCACATCCAAATTACCTACTACCGCAACGGTGAGAAGAAAACCGCCTCCACTACTTTACAGGAAAAATAAAATTGCATGATGAAGCCTCCCTTCCAAAAGGGAGGCTTCGATTTTCGGTTCGGGCTGGGGGGCGATGAACCGTTATTCGGTTTTTCCCGCTGCAGCCGTCAGTTTCACCGTAAACGCCGTCCCTTTATCGGGGACGCTTGCAACAGAAAGTTGACCCCTATGCTCATCCACAATCCATTTGGCAATGCTTAAGCCCAGTCCCGTCCCGCCTTTTGCACGATTTCTCGCCTGATCCCCCCGATAAAACCGGTCAAAAATCCGTGGCAGATCTTTCTCCGCAATCCCCGCACCCGTATCCGCCACTTCCATGATCAGCGTATGTCCCTTTTTGTAACAGGAAAATTGAACGCTTCCCCCGTCTGAAGTGTAAGTCAACGCGTTATCCAGCAAGATGACGAGCAGCTGATGAATCCGTTCCCGATCTCCCTTGCACCACAGATTCGGGTCAATCCGGGTGCCAAAGGAGAGGCCGTCCAGTTCCGCCAGTTCTGTAAAGTAGAGAGAAACTTCCTGAGCCAAATCATCCAATCGGAACAACTGTCGATCCAGTTGCAGTTGGTTGGAATCGCTTCGTGCCAGTGTAAGAAGATCGGCCACCAGTTTTCGAATCCGTCGAGTCTCCCGATAGATGACGGAAATGTCGTCGCTGTTTTCCCGCACCGTCTGCTCGGGGTTTTTTAATAACAACTCCGTTCTCATCTGAATAACGGAGAGGGGCGTCCGCAGCTCATGGGAAGCATCAGCGACGAACTGCTGCTGGGCTTCCCACGATTGACGAATAGGCACCAAGGCGCGCCGGGCGAGCAGATACCCCGCCACCAATGCCACCATCGCCGCCAGGATGCAACCGATGATGATATTGGTGCGCATCGCTTGCAGGGTCATGATTTCGGCATCGATATTGCGTATGGATTGAACCACCCAAACGCCGTGGGGAGTTTCAATCGAAATGGCCAGCGAACGAAACGTAAATCCTTCCACTTGAAGGGTGTGAACCTTTCCGTCCGCCTTTGAAGGATACATCTGTTCGATTTTTTCCAAGAACGCCGCCGGTATACGGCTGTAGACCACCCTGTGCTTTTCATCCCAGATGATTTGCCCGACGAGGGGATCCAGTGTTCTTTCAGCAGGCAGATCGACTCCCAACAGTCGTGCTTCCTCCAACTGAGCACTCAGCAACAGAGAACGATCGATTTTATCATAGGACTGTTTTTCCATATACCAATAGAGAGAGGAACCCAAGATACTGACCATCAGCAAAAAAACAGCGGCGTTTTGCAAGGTTAACCGCATCTGCGTTCGACGGAACATCAATCGTCTTCCTTTAACATATAGCCCACTCCACGGATCGTGTGGATGATTTCGTTTAAGCCGTGTTTGGATAATTTTTTTCGCAGGTAATGGACATACAATTCCACGATGGAGAGAGAAGTGACCGCATCAAACCCCCATACCCGGTCATACAATTGCTCCCGTGTCAGAATCTGTTCCGCATTTTGCACCAAATACTCCAGCATCGTAAACTCTTTTACCGTCAGCTGAAGCGGCAAACCGTCCACATACCCTTCCTGCTCTTTTAGACGCAGCTGGATGGACCGGTATTGCAGAACCCCCGCCTGTTTCAGGCTGCCGTTTCGGCGCAAAAGAGCGCGTACCCTCGCCAGCAACTCCGGCATGGCAAAGGGTTTCACCAAGTAATCATCCGCCCCCCGCTCCAACCCGGTCACCTTGTCTTCCACACTGTCCCTGGCAGTCAACAACAAAACCGGAACCTCGATTCCCTGTTTGCGTAGGTTCGTCAGAATATCCAAGCCGCTCATCCCCGGCAGCATGATATCGAGAACGATGACATCATAGATGTTCTGCTCCGCCAAATATAACCCTTCATCCCCGGAAGCGGCCGTCTCCACTTCAAATTCGGTCGCCAAAATCCGCTGCAGCGACTCCAACAGAAGCCGGTCGTCTTCGATAAGCAAAATCCTCATCTTTATCCCCTTCGTTAAGGATCTATCCCACTCAAGTGCTGATTCCACCAGGGAGTATCGATTCACAGGTTGAGAATAACACCATTTTAGAATATCGGCCATTTCTTTGTATCGTCTTAGAAGAGGAAAAAGACCTGTACAGGTGGTAAAACCCACTTGGAGAAAGAAAAGCGTTGTTGACAACATGGAAAAAGAAGAATATACTCACCAGTGTACTATTTGATATAGTACAATTAGTACAAATCATACACACATGTGACAGAAAGGCGGTGCGTCATGTGGTTTGACATCGATCCCCGTCAAGACACCCCGCTCTATCAACAGCTCGTTCAAAACGTCAAAGCGGCGATCGCCAAAGGAGTTCTGTCGGAAGGGGATCGCCTGCCCTCCGTCCGTGATTTGGCGGGAATGATCCACGTCAACCCCAACACCATCGCCAAATCATACCGGGAACTGGAACGGGAGGGAATCATAGAAACCCTGCGCGGCCGAGGTACATTTGTCGCCGTCCAATCCATCCAAGGAAGCCGGGAGGAGAAAAAAGCGATGTTAAAGGAAAAGTTGCAACCCATCCTCGTAGAGGCTCATTACTTGGATATCGATGAAGAGGAGATGGCGGCGTTCATCGAGGAAATCATCCGGGATTGGTACCGGGAGAGGAGGAAGGGCTCGTGAGTGAATGGACCGTAGAAACCGTCCATCTGACCAAAACGTATCAGGGCCATCCGGCGGTGGACCAACTAAACCTGCAGGTGGGGCAAGGGAGTATATTCGGTCTACTGGGCCCCAACGGTGCCGGTAAGAGCACCTTGATCCGCATGCTGATGGGGTCCGTCCTCCCTACATCCGGCGAAGCACGCCTGTTTGGATCCCCTGTTTCGGAGGCGACGGCCCATCTGCGTCAACGGGTGGGATATGTGCCGGACCAGCCTATCTTTTATCCATTTTTCCAAGTGGAGGAACTGCTCACCTTATACGCCAAAACCTACGAAGCATGGGACGAGAAACGATGCCGCCAATGGATCGACCAATTCGGTATTCCGCTGAAAAAGAGGACCCGCTCCCTGTCCAAAGGGATGAAAATGCAGCTGGCACTCATCCTGGCTTTGTCGATCCGGCCGCGCCTGCTGATCTTGGACGAACCCACCAGCGGCCTGGATGCGGTCATGAAGCAACAGGTGTATCGGCTCATTTTGGATGAGGTGGCCGCCGAAGGCATCACTGTCTTATTGGCTACCCATCATCTGTCCGAACTGGAACGCATCGCCGACCATGTGGCCGTGATGTATAAAGGGAATATTCTTTGGTCCCGGCCGTTGGATGAATTGAAAGCCCAGTCCCGCAAAATCCAGGTCGTTTTTCCCAAAGGAATACCCCCGGAGGTGGAACAATGGCCGGAGTTGCTCCACGCCGAAGCCCATGGAAGTGTCCACAATCTCATCGTCGACGGCGACATCCAGCAGACGATGAAAAAGCTGAAAACCTTTCAACCGGTGTATATGGAAAGCCTCCCGCTCACCTTGGAAGAAATCTTTATCCATCACACGGAAAAGGAGGGCTACGGCCATGACTTCCGCCAGCTCGTCTAAGGCTTTATGGTGGAAGGAGTGGCGGCAGAACCGATGGTCATGGATGATCTTGTTTGTAATCGTGACCTGGCTGCCCGTCGGCAAAACGGTGTTGAAAGCCGTGCTGAACGAACCGTTTGTTGCCGAAATCTATGGCGGTCTCCCTCGTGAAGTGGCGTGGTCCTATGAAGTGGGTGCCGTCTTGTCACGAGAGCCTGTCATGTTAGACAACGGCTTCACCTTTCAGGATCCGCCCCTGATAGAATTGGCCCCTTTTGCCGTTTTAGTGTTTGGGGCCTGGATCGTTTCACGGGAGCGAATGCCTGACACAACATCCGTATTGGCTTCCATGCCATACACCCGGGGACAAATCCTCATGGCCAAAGTGAGCTTTGGGAGCTTGTCCATCCTCGCTATGACATCGTTCAGTTTATTATTTACATGGATCATTCCTTTCTTTTTCCCTGCGGTGTATCATCCCCTCACCGCCGTAGAGTGGTTTTTGTATGTGACCCCGATTTTATTGGCGGCGTTCGCACTGGGGGTGTTTGCTGCCAGTTGGACCGCTAACCCGGTGGTAGCCATCGGGGTCTCCATCGGCCTGATGCTGTTCCCGGTCATCATTCGGCGGTTCGTATTGGAATGGTTACATATCCCGTCTTTGCATGAGGAGATGGCGGCACTTCAGTATCACCTGCTGTTACCGGATCTATTGAATCGATACCAATGGAACGAAATCACATGGATCATCCCGCCAACCCTGCTTTTCATCGGGGGGATCCTCATTCTCTCCGCTCGTGCCCTGTTCCAACGAAACGACCTGGAGAACAATGGGGGAGTAGTTGCCATCGGGCACGTTCGACAATGGCTGTCCGCCTTGGTTCCCATCCTGGCGGGACTGTGTGTACTCTCCCTTTACATCGGTCCCTTTGATGGACGAAGCCCGTGGTGGGCACTCGGATTGATGTCAACAGGTACAGCCATCACTTGGTATGTGATTAAGGCGGCAGTCCTCAGACTGAAGGCCCCATCATCCGATAAGGGAGGGATTCGATGATGTTTTCCGCCACCCGAGCTCTCTGGTGGAAAGAATACAGGCAAAATCGCTGGGCATGGATCCTTTTCCTCTTGTTATCGGTATCATTAACCTTCAAGCAAGATCCCTCCGCACAACGGACAGAAACCACTTGGTCTGACCAACTCTCGGCGATGATCACGGGAGAGTATCATTCACTTTACGGCTACATCCTCCCCCTTCACCAATCGGCTTTGCTGGCCGCTCTGTTGTGGGGAGTATGGTTGATGGCAGCGGAACGGTTTCCCAACACCTATTCCTTTTTGGCCTCGTTTCCCGTAAACCGAACCCAAATTTTCCACAGTAAATTTTTCTTCGGCGTGCTGGTCGTACTGACAGCCATGACGATCAATCTAGCAGGATTCCTACTGTTGAAACTGGTTCTTCCCGTCAAGTACACCGCCTACGAAGCCTTGGGATGGTTTCTCTACTGCACACCCCTGTTAATCGCCCTATTCTCCCTCGGCTTTTTTGCCGCCAGCTGGACAGGAAACGTCATATCCGGCGCGGGAGCAGCCCTGGCTCTGTCTGTAGCACCGGTGGTGTTGGAAACGGTGATCGCCGAACTTTTTTACCGCAACCCTGTAGCGATGGCTCTGCCCAGTCTGCTGACTGATCGGTTGTTCCTCTATTCCTACTTGTGGCGTTACATTCAAGAAGCCCAATGGTGGGATCCTTTGTTCCTTCTTCTCTTTTCCGTCATTCTTTTCCGGATTTCACGCGCACTCTTCCTGCGAAACGCGATGGAGAGAAATGGGCAAATTCTACAGTGGGGATTTACCCGGCATTAACCCTCATAGACATGGAACTGTGAATGATAATCCTCTCTACCACGAATAAACGCCTCCCACATCAGGGAGGCGTTTTCTTTATTTCGTATCCAGTTGATTTTTTAACTCGTCCACTGTATGGACCGGCTGACGGCAGGCTTGGTTTTGGCACACATAGGCCGTGGGCCGTCCTTCCACCGGATTCTGTTCTTTTGTAAACGGGGCAATCCGGTCGAGGGTTTCCGTTTCTCCCTCCGAACGGAACAACAGCACCGCCTCCGGGAGATAAGCCTGTTGAACCGCTTGGAGCATCTCCCGTGTAGCAGGATCGCCTTTACGCCCAGCAATCACGATCTCGCGGGAGGTTCCCAACGCTCCCTGCAACGCCGTTAGGAAAAAGGAGAACGCCGTCGGAGAACGTTTCACCGTCCCGCCGAAAGCTTTCAGTTGCCTGTCGGACCGTTCCCTCCACTCGGTGGAGCCGGTGAGATGGGCGATCCGCACCAGGTTGAAAGCCGCCACCGCATTTCCGGAGGGGGTCGCCCCGTCGTACACTTCCTTATTGCGGGCGAGCAGTCGCTCTGCGTCCTTTCCGGTGAAAAACAAACCGCCTTCCCCATCATCACCGAAGAGGTCCAACATCGACTCCGTCAGTTCCAATGCCGTTTCCAGATGAACAGCGTCGAAAGTGGCCTCATATAGCTCCAGCAATCCCCACGTCAGATTGGCGTAATCATCCAAGTAGGCGGGAATGGCCGCCTCTCCGTCCCGGTACCGGGCGAGCAGCCGCCCATCTTCCCGGGTCAGCTCATTTAAGAGAAAGGAAACGGCCCGCTCCGCCGCCTGACGATAGCTTTCATCCCCCAGCACCCGTGCCCCCCGGGCCAGTGCGGCGATCATGAGTCCGTTCCAGGAGGTTAAAATCTTGTCATCCTTATGGGGATGAATCCGCTTTTCCCGGACTTGGAACAGCTGCTGCCGGGCGTTTTCCAACTCAATTGCCAGCTCCCTTTTCTCCATACCGTGCCGGGAAGCGACTTCCGCCAGATCGATCCCGATTTGGTTGGGGATGCTTTTTTCCTCGAAGTTGCCGCCAGCTGTGATATCAAAGCTGTCACAAAAACGTGCTCCTTTTTCCTCCCCCAACACCTCATGGATTTCTTCGGGGGTCCAGACGTAAAATTTCCCCTCCTCCCCTTCCGAATCGGCATCCTCGGCGGAATAGAAGCCGCCCTTCGCGTCCGTCATATCCCGCAACACATAAGCGAAAATCTCCTGGGCCACCTGCGCATACCTTTCTTTTCCCGTCGCTTGGTATGCCTCCAGGTAAGCCAGAGCCAACAGTGCGTTGTCATACAGCATCTTTTCGAAATGGGGAACCAGCCACTTCTCATCTACCGAATAACGTGCGAAGCCAAACCCGATATGATCAAATATCCCGCCCCGCCGCATCGCTTCCAGGGTATGTTCCACCATCGCCAACGCTTTGGGCTCTCCCTGTTCCCGCCAATATCTGAGTAAAAACAGGAAGTCGTGTGGGCGGGGAAATTTCGGAGCTGATCCGAATCCACCATAACGATCATCAAAGGTGGATTGAAATTGCTGAAACCCTTCCCCGATGATCTCCGGTGACAGCTCCCCTCCCTCCATCTCCGTCAACTGCGTCTGCAACGCATCGGTGATCTGATGGCCCACGTCCTCTATCTTCACCCGCTCCTGTTTCCACGCTTGGGCGATCCGTTCCAGGATCTCCATCAGCCCGCGGTGACCCATTCGGTTTTCCTTTGGAAAATACGTCCCAGCAAAAAATGGCTTCTGCTCCGGTGTCAGGATCACCGTCAACGGCCATCCCCCGTGCCCTGTCAACGCCTGACACACCGACATATACAAATGATCCACATCCGGACGTTCCTCCCGATCCACTTTGACGGAAACGAACTCCCGATTCAACAGCTCCGCCACTTCCTCATCCTCAAAGGATTCCCGTTCCATCACATGACACCAGTGACAGGTGGAATAACCGATCGACAGAAAGACAGGCTTGTCTTCCTTCCTCGCTTTTTCAAACGCCTCCTCACTCCATGGATACCAATCCACCGGGTTGTGGGCATGCTGAAGTAAATACGGCGATTTTTCCTCGATCAGACGGTTCGGTTCACTCATAAAACCACCTCCTGTACTGTCGGTTCATCGTATCACAGTCCAGTCTAACCAAAAAATAACCAAAAACTGATTTCACTCACCATACCTCTAACAAGCCATGAAAAAACCACCCTGATTCGGGCGGTCTCCTTATATCAAGTTTGTTCAATCACGTACCACAAAACGTTCGATAAGGTGTCGTGGATGGTGCAGGCGGTGTGGTGTAATCCTCTTGTTCCGGGGAGTGCGCATACGGGTTCGAAAGTACATCAAGAAACCGTTCCATCACACGGTAGTCTCCCTGTTCAACCGCAGCTTCCAGGGCTTCTTCCACCCGGTGGTTGCGAGGGATGACCGCGGGATTACTGTTCCGCATCAATTCATGTGAGGCGTCTTTTGGTTCCTGTTGCCTTTCTAATCTCTCCTGCCATCGCTCATACCACTTAACAAATTCCGGCGTATCAAACAGAACCATATCCTCCAACTCATCAAAAGTTAGCGCGCGGAACGTATTGGTGTAATCTGCACGATGCCTCTCCATCATACTGAGGAGGTCTTCAATAAGGGATCGATCCTGTGGCTCTTCATTAAACAGGCCAAGTTTTGCCCTCATTCCGTTGAGCCAATAACGGTCATATAACTCGGCAAAATCGGAAAGGGTATCTTTGGCCAATTTAACCGCCTCATCCGCGTCGGTGTGTAGCAGAGGCAATAATGTTTCGGCAAATCTGGCAAGATTCCACACGGCAATACGCGGCTGATTGCCATAGGAGTAGCGGCCGCGAATATCAATGGAACTGAAAACCGTTGCCGGGTCGTAGACATCCATGAACGCGCAAGGACCATAATCGATGGTTTCACCGCTAAGCGCCATGTTGTCGGTGTTCATCACCCCATGAATAAAACCGACGAGCTGCCATTTGGCAATGAGCACAGCCTGCCGCTTGATGACCTGCTGAAGGAGGAAAAGATAGCGGTTCTCATCCGCTTCTGGAAAATGTCTTTTCAAAGTATAATCGGCTAAGATGCGAAGTTCATCAAGCGCGCCCCATTTTGCTATGTATTGGAAGGTGCCGACACGCAAGTGACTGGCAGCCACACGAGTCAGAACGGCACCGGGTAACTCCGTTTCACGGATTACAGACTCACCGGTTGTCACCACCGCCAAGCTGCGAGTGGTAGGAATACCAAGAGTATGCATGGCTTCACTGATCAGGTATTCTCGCAGCATCGGCCCTAGTGCCGCTCGACCATCACCCTGGCGTGAGTATGGTGTTCTGCCTGAACCCTTCAGCTGAATATCAAATCGTTCACCCTGAGGAGTGATCTGTTCACCGATCAGCAGTGCCCGGCCATCCCCTAGCATGGTAAAATGCCCGAACTGATGCCCTGCATAAGCTTGAGCAAGCGGCTCAGCTCCGTCGGGAATCTGATTGCCGGCAAGCACCGCTACACCAGCACTGCTCTGCAACGCTTGCGGATCCAATCCCAGAGATGTTGCCAGAGACTCATTTACAATCACCAACTTCGGAGAGCGCACAGGGTTCGGGCTGAGACTGGAAAAAAGCGATTTCGGCAAACGAGCATAACTATTGTCGATATTCCAGCCTGCGTCAATGACTGTTTTTTTTACTGTCATTTCTATCTCCTTCTATAAATAAAGTTTTTTATATGTAATTTCTTTTACAACGGACAATCATCACCGTGGTTTTTGGATCTTTTCGTATTCTGTTTCAGTTTTGTATACCATACATTTAGCGTGTACTCATGCAGATTTATTATACCATTTCCACCCTGTCGATTATGTAAACACGACAAAACGGCCCACTCGGGAGAAATTTTTGCGATTCAATCATAAACAACACAAAAAAGCCCACTGAAATTTGGTGGGCCATTATTAAGAGAGGGATCCGACTTGATCAGTCAGATACCTTTTTCCTACGATTCTATTAAACTTGTGAATCATGCTTAATTATTCCCCTACAAAAGGAAGATCGCTCCACTTTTTTTCGGTCCATTTTATCGGCAGTAATCGTCTTCCATGATTGAGTATGGGAAAACATCCGCTTTCGCTATGCGGATTTTACGTACCAAGGGTTAAGGCTCAAATTTTTCGGGATAAAATCCCTTGGCGAGGGTTTCCACCGTATCGGCGTTCCGCACCCCCTCAAAAGCACCGGTTAAGGGAATCACGACAAACCGTTTATTTTGGACCGCCGGCGTTCCTTTTAACTTGGAATTGTCCAGAATCTCTTTGATCTTTTCATCGGCGGATTGCTTGCCGTAATCGTTGACTACAATCACTTCCGGCCTACGCTTCACCACTTCTTCCCAACTCACTTGCGCCCAGTCTTTATCCAAGTCGCCAAATACATTCTCCCCTCCGGCGAGGCGGATCAATTCGGTTTCAAGGGAGCGCCCCGCGGTGTAGAGACCGTTTTTTCCGCTGTCGTATACCAACACTTTGACCGGCTCACTCTGCCGGCCCACCCTCTTTTGTACTTGGTCGATCCTCTCTTTCATCTGTTCGATCAGGTTTTGCGCCCGGGATTCCACGCGAAAGATCCGGCCCAGATTACGGAAGTCGGCGTACACGTCATCCATGGTCGGTCGGCCCTTTACGTAATTTCCTTTGGTGACATAAGCCGCAATCCCTTTGTCCGTATAACTTTCCACTGTAGCCAATCTCTTTTCATTGAAAGAGTAGATCTGGCCGTATACAAAGTCGGGATCCACCGATAACAGGGCTTCTAGGGATGGGTAGCGCTCCGCCAACACGGGAACTTTTTCATATGCCCTTTTATACTCAGGAAGGATCTGATCATTCATATACGCCGTTCCTACCATATATTCTTCCAGACCCAGCGCCAGCATGTTTTCCGTCGTATTTTGATCCAGACTGACCGCCCGCTGTGGAACTGCGGTGAACTCCAGCTCCTGGCCCATGCTGTCAACGGTTACCCTCTCACCGGAAGAAAGAGTCCCCTCCCCACCACCGGGCTCCGCCCCTCGACCGCAGGCTGTCACCAGTACTGCGACAACAAGGAACGAAGAGAAAACACGCGCCTTAAAAAGCAGGCTTGCTCTCTTCTCCTCCCTTGCCCCTCTCAAAATCTGCCGGCCCGTGCCAGCGCTAAAAGAACGGAACAAATCGATCACCCCCATCAGGTACATGAAGCAACGATTGTCGTACAAACAAAGTAGCAGATCGAAGCATACCCGATCTATCTAAGATGGGAATCTTGTCATTCTTTTGTACGCGATAGACCCGGCTTGCGGCTCCTAACTCATTTCTACCGACCGGGCTACGCTCTTAAGCTTTTTTCTGGCCTGTCCGACAAAAACAACACATGGATCTTCCCCGTCCGGCGATGGCGTTCCACTTCCGCCTCCACCCCGAACACTTCGCGCAACAACTCGGGGCAGAGTACCTGTTCCGGCCTGCCCGAAGCGACCATTCTGCCCGATTCGATCACAAATAGCCGGTCACAGTAAGCGGCGGCGATATTCAGATCGTGCAACGCGGCTAACGCGGTTACGCCGATTTCGGAGATCAGATCCATGATCTGTAGCTGATAGCGTATATCCAGATGGTTGGTCGGCTCGTCCAGGATTAGAAAGTCGGCTTGTTGAGCCAGGGATCGGGCGATCAACACCCGCTGTTTCTCACCGCCGGAACACTTCATAAAGGGTTGATCGGCCAACCGAGTCATACCCACTTGATCCAGAGCATCAACCACGATCTCCCAGTCTTTTTCTGTGTCCCCCTCTAGGAAACGCTTGTACGGATATCGGCCCATCATCACAATCTCTCGTACCGTAAACTCACCCCCGTCAGCCGATTCCTGCCGGACGACGCTCATCGCTTGGGCGGTCTGTCGGGAGGAAAGAGTCGATAGATCCCGTTCATCCAGGGAGATCCAGCCCGCGTCCGGCCGCAAATGCTGATAAATCGTTTTAATCAAGGTGGATTTCCCGCTACCGTTAGGACCGATCAAACCGACGAACTCCCCTGGCTCCACTTGGATCCCCACTTCGTCCAACAGCCGATTTTTGGCGATGGTGAGGGTTATTTTTTCTGCTTGTAGCTTCATCGACCATCCCCTCCAAAGGAATACAGATTGCGACGCATGATCCACAGAAAGAAGGGGCCCCCACACAAGGCGGTGACGATCCCGATCGGCAGTTCTTCCGGAGCGATGATCATACGGGCCAGCACGTCCACCCACACAACGAAAATCGCTCCCCAAAGGGCGCTGACAGGCAGGAGACGGCGGTGATCTGAACCAATGACGGGCCGGACCATATGCGGGATCATCAGACCAACAAAGCCGATCACCCCGCTGACTGATACGATCACCCCCGTCAGGAGCGCTGACAAGACGATGATGAAGATACGAAATCGATGGGTGTTGACGCCGAGGGTACCAGCCGTCTCTTCCCCCATCAGCATCGCGTTAAGCGGGCGATATTGGGAAATCAACAGAAGCCCCCCCATGACCACAACCAGCCCCGGAATCTTTAGATACTCCCACTTGGCGCCGGTCAAGCTACCAAACAGCCAGAACAGCGCATCCCGGATGCCTGCTTCATTCTTAGCGAGGGCGATGATCAAATTGGTGACCGCCGAACCGATGGCAGAGACGGCGATCCCGGTCAACAACATGCGGATGGGAGTCGCACGCCCCTGCACCTGGGACAGCACAAGCACAAACGTGATAGCGGTCAATGCGCCGAGAAAGGCGGCGATGGAAAGGGCGTACATGCCGAAGACGCTGAAGGCACCCATCAGGATCACCAGGGTCGCTCCCACAGAAGCACCTGAGGATACTCCCATGATAAAGGGATCGACCAGCGCATTTTTGAATAATGCCTGCATCGCAGCCCCCACCACCGCCAGCCCGGCACCGACCAGTACCCCCAGCAGTACACGGGGGAAACGGATCTCCCAGATAATCGTCTCTCTCGCCTTGGACCAGTCCGGTTCGATCCAGCCGCCGACCCCGGGAATATGGGAAAAAGCGATTTTCCAGATGATCTGCGGCGGAATTGAAATGGGCCCGATCATCACCGATGCAGTGACAGAAATGAACAGCGTCAGTAACAGTCCCGCCACGATCAGTGGGAAGTGCGTTTCCAACTTTGGCCGTACGCGCATCATTACCGTGTCATCCGCTTTGAGAACCCGCAATAAACCACCCTCTTTTTCACCAAATCACAACAACCGTAAAAAAGCCCCAACCTATGCGGTTCGGGCTATGGGTACGAATTTGGACACGACAAAACAAACCTTATGTATCGATGCCTCATCTTCGTACACCCCTCCCTTTCCTCGAAGGTTTTGGGTGCAGCATACCGGGTAGGTCTCCTGGCTTCCGTGTCATCGCTCCCCTTTCGCCTTCCCCGTGCTTCGAGTGGCATCCTTACAAAGAGAGCTCTCCGGTTACAGTGGCGGGACCGCTCGGGATTTTCACCCGATTCCCTGTTACCCCTTGGCAAAACAAGGGCACCCGGCAGCTTCGCTATAAAATTGTCTACATACGAGCATTATATTAAATCTTAACATATAAGTAAATTACAGATAGGGATTGATAGACTATTTGGCTGCTTTTTCCGTGCACTCTTTCATGTTGACTTTGTACGGAGGATAATGTGGCCCCTAGGCTGCTACCATGGTCTATTTCACCATATCAATTTCGAAATAGACTATCCAGAATAAACCGATTTCGTTAAGGGGCATAATCAAAGCTTGGGCCAGGCTCACTGATCAGTCAAATCCCTCTCTCCTACGAATTTATTTCCTTCTTGAACCATACCTATATTATTCCTCACAAAAAGAAGATCGGGTTCCGCTTTTTTTCCGGTCCATTTCAATGATCTGAAGACAATCAGGCTAGGGCGTGTCTGATAAATCCGTAGGGCGAGATTCCGGGCCGGTATGGCTGTCTTCGTTTCGTTGCAAAAAGCGCAAAGGCTTTCCGCCAGCCATACCGACCCTCCCTTTTTCTCACGGAAAATTGAATTACCAGACACGCCCTAAAAGCTGCCTCACCCCCTCTCACTGGAAGGTTGTGTCTACCTGCCCTGGCGCTACCTCCATAAAAGTAAAAAAGACTGGTACTTTCCCAGTCTGATTTCTATTATTTATTCGTCTCCATCATCGTTACCCTTATCATGTTTTAAGCTCTTTTTGCATTCGCTTTTCAACGGAGACGTTTTTATTGAAACGTGAAAATGGAGACGGTTCTCATCGCTACATCGATCTGGAAATCCCAGTTAAAATTAAAAGTTACGGCTTCCATGCAGTAACGGCAAGCATTCCTGAAACAGATCCACCAGACCAGCTATCTCTGACGTCTATATAATAATGGTCGCCATACATATTGGTGAATCTCACATAATTTCCACCTGAAGCCGGCGATTTATAGGAAGTGCAACGCCAACCTCCGGCATATCTGCATAAGCGAACCTTCAAGGATGATGGAGCTATCCAAGACGGCTTTAGTTGGTAAAATCCAATCCCCACCGTACCGTGGTTGGGAACACGAATATTTCCATCCCACTTACCATCTTCCGTTTCGAAATAAAAATATCTTGTTTCATCTGCAAAAGCCGATTGAGGTGCAATAGCCATCATAAAAGCTACAACAACAGCAACGGTAGACATCCCTAAGCGTTTCAGCAAAACTACCACCTCTTTCCAATATTCAAAATAATAGTAACAAAACTATATTTATCCAGCAACAGGGAAAGTCACGTTGTAGGCGAGGGGAACATTCAGAGAACAAATGTTGTGGGATGGTAATCTTGACTAGAACCTATTTCAAAAATATTTCGATAGATGTTAAGATGTGAATATGATGAGTACACGACATGACTTAACGCCAGAACAGTGGGACCGGATCAA